>DASTXK010000390.1:0-19328 GCA_035765555.1 Acidobacteriaceae bacterium | reverse complement strand
GCGTGAAAATTCTCCGCACAAATGCTTGCAAAGGTGAAGAGCCTGACCGAGGAAAAGGTCCACTGGAGCGAGCACGGGCATCTTCATCCCGAACAGAGGCCGAAATTCTACACGATCCAGAGGAGACGAATGGGCCGCCGCACCGGGAACGAGATGCAATTCGACGGCGTGGGAGGGCATCGGCTTATATAAGTCTTTAAGAGTAAGGCCGGGCCTCTCATTCAGTTTGAATTCCCAGCTTCGTCCGCTGATGGCGTAAAGGCGATAGCCCCTCTGCTCAAGAATTCGCCGCGCCTCCAGAGCGCACCGGCCGGCGACAAGAAAATCGAGATCGAACTGAGAGCGCAGTTCAGGTTTGGGCACAGCGAAGGGCCATAGCGAAAGCCCTTTGAGCGCCGCGAAGGAAAGCCCTGCTCGCTGAAACTCCTGCTGGATCGCGGCTGACTCAGTGAACATGCAGCGGGTTCGCTCGGCGTTGTCCGCCAGATTGCGGCGCAGATGCTCCGATGCGGAAGCAGGCAACAAATGGCACCGATCCAATTCAACGATTCTGTCGAGGAAATAGAGCGCCAGCCCGCTGTAGTCCAGCCATCGGAGCAGACCCCGCCATTCCCGCTCGGAAAGCTCTTCCAGGAGCGAACACCGCTCAGGCACAGGATCGCGGAAGATCGATAGAACCGCTTCGCGTTCCGCCCACTTGCTATGCAGCGACTTTGGCGTGGCGTCGGAATTCAGGCCGAGGGTGGCCGCTTCGCCAAAGATGTCCGAACTGGAAAGCACCGGCAAAGCAAATCCCTCCCTGAATCGCAAGCCCACGTCGAAGGCGGTATTGCCAGCGTAGCGATTCGCCGCTCTTTGAGTTGTCATAGTGGTGTAAGGCGATTGTCACGGCTTTGTTGAAAACCCGATGACATTCATTTGACAAAGAGAAGACCCTGAGAAGACACGCTGATAACTGCGAGCCGCTATGGTAACGATGAACGGCCCGGGCCCGCCGGGCCGGAGGTGATTCAATGAAACCCTTTCGCGAACTTCAAGCGTGCGACGCCGAATCCAATTCGCTAAGAGAAGAGATTGAGACAAGAGGCTATGCACTGATCCGGGACCTGCTGCCTCGCGAGGAATTGGTTCGGGTACTGACGGACGTTACCCAAATACTCGACAAGGCCGGATGGCTGCTGCCCGGCTTTGACCCGCTTGAGCGAGTGGCCAAAATCAGCGTTGCCTGTGGCGATCCCGATCCATCTTTCAAGCAAGCCTACCAGCAGGTTTTCAATTTGGAATCGTTCCATTCACTGCCGCACCATCCGGCGCTGCGCCGCGTGATGGAGATGATTGTCGGGGACCGTCCTCTGATCCACCCCAAGCCCATTGGGCGATTGATTTTTCCCAACTGCGAGCGGCTCACCACTCACGCGCACCAGGATTACCGTTTCATGGGCGGAGACCCCGAGTGCTTCACCATGTGGATTCCTTTGCACGACTGCCCGACCACAGTAGGTCCGCTGAGGATTCTGGAAGGCTCGCATCGCTTCGGATTTCAGCGACACGAAGACGAGAACCTTCACGTTCCCGAAATTCCGGATGGCTCGGCAATAGGAGGAGACTGGGTTGGGGGCGATATCAACGCTGGAGACGTGCTCATTTTCCACAGCCTGACAGTCCATGCGGCGTCGCCGAACCTGTCGGACCGGCTCCGCATCTCCCTGGATTGCAGGTTTCAGGACCACGCTCGCATCTTCAATCCCGCCAACCTCGCCTTTGCGGGCGAGTCAGGCAAGTCCTGGGAAAAGACTTATGCGGGCTGGCATTCCGAAACGCTGAAGTATTACTGGAAATCGCTGCCGCTTGCATTCAGTCCATCAAAAGCTGAGATCGAAAACCTATCGCATCATGCGGAGACCCCAACGCTTTGCGCACGATACGCCAGAATTCTGGACCAGATGGATTGAGATCGGTCCTCCCCCGTCTCTAAATACTTCCCAGCAGCGAACTCCGTCCCCGGCGCCGGAGGCGTTGTACCGGCGCCTGGTTGCGGATAGGGAACGGAGCTGGATTGAAGCTATCGCATAATCAGTGGGCGGTTGTCATCCCCGCGTCAGGCAATTGTCAATTTCCTATGGAATTTATCAAATCCGAAATGACAATCAATTGACAAAGAGCAGACGATGCTGAGACACCTTGAGGATCGGGTCTCGCTATTGTGGCTCATATGCGACGACTCACTTCACGTTTTTCTCTGTCCCGAGCGGCCCGGCCAGTCAGATTGGCGGCCGTTGTTCTAGCCATCTCGTGCGCTGCGCAGTATGGTTCGGCGCAGGATACGCCACTGCTTTCCGGCGGAGTGGGATTCTTTACCAGCACGAATGGCGGAAACACAAACTATCAACCTCTGATTGAACCGCTGATCGCGGCCCCGATTGGAAAACATCTCCTCATTGAGTCTCGCGCGACGCTGGCGGAGACCTATTTCCCCAACGGCAATGGCTACGACCATGCGCATTTCACCGCGCTCACGTACTTGCAGGGAGACTTGTTCCTGGGCCCGCACCTGACTGTCGTCGCCGGCAGCTTTCTGCTCCCGTTCAATACCTATACGGAGCGGCTCTCGCCAATTTGGATCAGCAACTTCCAGGATTATCCGCTAATTTCAAGCATTGGCACGATGAACACCGGGGTGGGTGTTGGCGGAATGCTGCGCGGTTCGGCGATCTCGACGCCCAGATACTCGATTGATTACGCCGGGTGGTTTTCCGCTCGCAGCAGTAATGAGCAGTTTCCGTCGCAGCGATCCGCAGGCGGACGAGTCAGCTTGTATCTGAAGCAGAGCCGTCTGGAAATGGGTCTCTCCTACGACCATCGGTTGCAGGATTCGAGGGAGAATTTCTATGGCGCGCACTTGTGGTGGGAGCCGGCGAACACCGCGTTCCGGCTGCGTTCAGAATTTGCGCGAGGACACCATGCGCAAGGCTATTGGGTTGAGGCTGATTACCGCACGCAGGCGTTCGGCGGCCTGGATAGCTGGATTGGCCGCTTCGAGCCAGTATTTCGTATGCAGCAGACCTTCCGCCGGGACACGGCTGAGAGCGACGGCGTTCCGCTGGTCGATACACAACGCGCCGACTTTGGCCTGGACTATAACCTTCCCCACAACGTCCGAATTCTCACCAGCTATGCGAGGCAATTCTCTTCCGCCGGGAATCAGAATGTATGGGAAACAGGGATAGTCTATCGGTTCCTCTTTCCGACCTGGAAGAGCAAGTAAGACCGACAAACCGTTATCCGGGCCCTTTGCCAAATCACGTTTCGGGCTGCTGCTGTTATTTAGCGGAACTCCCCACAGCGGACGTTACGAATGGATTCTCTGTCGCGGGATAAGGTGGTTCCTCGATCAGGCAGCCCTCCTGAATTCGGAAGATGCGATGAGCAAACGCCTGAGTGTAGGTCCGGTGTGTAATCAGCAGAATGGCCAGGCCGGTGGCGCTCAGATTCTCAAGGATTTTGCGTTCATTCTCCTCATCGAGGGCGGAAGTTGCCTCGTCGAGAAGCAGCAGCTTGCCGCCGCGCAGGATGGCCCGCGCCAAGCCCAGCCGCTGGCGTTGTCCTCCGGATACGGCAGCCCCGTTATCGCCAACCCGGGCGTCAAGACCAAGCGATTGATCTGCCACAAAGTCGTCGAGCATGGCCGTTGCGAGTGCGGACATCAGTTCGGAATCATTTTTCTCGCGCCGTCCAAACAAAAGATTGTTGCGGACTGAGTCATCGAGCAGTGGCACCTCCTGAGGGACGTAAGCGACGGCTGTGTGATCAACGCGCACAGTTCCGGAGCTAGGCTGCGTGATTCCGGCGATCAAGTTGAGCAGCGAGCTTTTTCCGATACCGGAAGCTCCGTGCAGCACGGCAATTTCTCCTTCGCGCAAGCAAAGATTTACGCTTCTGAGCAGTGGTCCGCCTTCAGGAAATGAAAAGCTCACGTTGATAAGTTCCAGTACAAGGCCCGGTCCCGGTAACTGCGTGGGAGGAGTAGGCACATGCCACTGCGCACATTCTTTTAGCTCAAAGTCCAGAACTTTTACGTTCTCAAAAGAGCTGTCCATCTGACCAGAGTTGAAGGATATTTGACTGATAAGCGGAAGCAGCCGCCGTGAAATAACGAAATAAAAGACCAGAAGAGAAAGCAGCCGGCTTGCGTCACCCTGCCGCAGCTCCACCGCGATCAGGATGAACAGGAAGAGAAGCACAGCACCCTGGTCCGCAATCACACGCCCAATCTGAGGTATCAGAAGCAGGCGCCAGGAACTGGCGGCCAGCCGTTTCGCGTGCAGGGTGTTTCTGCCTTGAAAGAAGGACTGATCTGCATAAGCGCGAATTTCCTTTCCGGCGGAGAACATGTCGGCCAGGTTCCGCTGAAGCGCGCGCAGCGAATGTTCGCGGCTGGATGCGGCTTTTTGCAGATGCCTGCGGATGAGCAGCCGGTGCACGCCGTAAAAGAGCGCAAGCGCGCCGCCCAGAAGGCAGGCGGCGAACATACTCTGGTAAATGAGGGCGGCGGTCATAACGGTCACGATTGCCACTGCTGCCGCGACTTCAACACAACATTGATAGAATTCGGCCGCTTCGCGAGCGGTGTACAGCGATCGACTTAACAGTTCGCTGCGATTACGCTCGACAAAACGAACCCATTGCATCTGGTTGTAGCCCTGAGTCAACCGGAGTAGAAAGCTGATGTAGAGGTTCTGGATGCTACGAAAGAGAGAGCGCGCGGACAAGACATCGGCGAGCGCGCGCAGAGACACCAGAGCCGCTGTCAGCAGTGCGGCGGAAAGCATGGTCTTCGGCAGCCATGAGGAGGAGTGGGCCGGCAACCGTCCCTGCAGCAGCATGAAAAGCAAGTACATTGCTGCGGCCATCAGCAGATCGCAGCAGCCGACTGCAACTCTTTCCAGCGTGAGTATCAACAGAGTGACACGATGCCGGTTATCGAGAAGGCCGATGGCTGTGGAGAGCCTTCTTGTGCCGGAAGATGATTGGGCTTCCGAAGCAGGAGGAGCACTCGCTTGGGCACGAGTCGCCATGGCTCGACGCTATCAATAGATGTGTTTCCCGGTTGTCAGGCGCGGGTCGTTGAAATGTCAGAGGATTGTCACATAACGCGCAATCGGACCTGGTCAGCGCCGGTCGCAGCGTCTACTGCTGCGGAGACAATCGAATGACAACCTTCAGACGCCTTCGTGACACAGCCCGGCAAGGCGGAGCATAGCTTCGGGCTATAAGAAGTTTTCAGTTTCCGCGCGCGGAATCGTGCGAAGGAGAAGCGATGAAGTATCCAAAAAGAATAATCTCCGGCCTTCTGCTAATGGCCGTGCTCCCGCTGATGGCTCAAACCGATCGACCGAAGCCCAAGGACCAGCGAGCACCGACTCCGAACACGGCGAAGCCAGCCAATGCCGATAGAGGCCAGCTGGTTTTCGAGCAGAACTGCTCCCGATGCCACAATGCGCCGGAAGGGTTTTCGTCCAGTATTTCGGGCACGATTGCGATGCACATGCGCACTCGTGCCAACTTGAGCGAAGAGGACTACAAGGCGCTGCGGCGGTTCTTGAACCCATAATGGGAGCCTGGGCCTTTCTCAACTCAATAACATACTGGTAAGGAGAATATATGAAGAAGAAGTGGATGCTGCCGGTGTTGTTCGCCGGGATTGTGGCGGCGCTGGCGTTTTCCTCCCCTGCGGTTTGGGCGCAGACGGCGCCTCAACGGATTGAAGTTACGGCCAAACGGTTCGCCTTTTCACCATCGGAGATCACGGTGAAAAAGGGCCAGCCGGTGGTGCTGGTGCTCAAGAGCGAGGACGTGGCGCACGGCATTCGTTTTCGCGAGCTGGACGTGAACCTGAAAGTGAAGGCCGGTGGCAGCGCGGAGGTGGAGTTTACCCCGGAGAAGACCGGCGACTTTGTGGGCCATTGCTCGGTATTCTGCGGCGCGCACCACGGATCCATGGCAATCAGGCTGCACGTGGTGGAGTAGGGAATGCGTCGCGCGCTGATCATGACAACCGCGATGCTTCTGGTGGGAATCGGATGTAAGGCCACTCCACCGGGCAAGCTGGAGACCGGGACCATGACGTTCATTAAACATCACCTCACAATCGGTAACAAGAAGGAGAAGAACCCTCTGCCGGATACGCCGGAGACCCGCGCCGACGGCAAGGAAGCATTCGGGCACTACTGCGTGGCCTGTCACGGCATGGATGGGCAGAACACCGGCGTTCCTTTTGTGGGCAACATGTCGCCTCCCGTGCCGTCGCTCGCGTCGAAGTCGGTGCAGAGCTATACGGATGGCCAGCTTAAGCGGATTCTCGATTATGGAATCAAGCCGTCAGGCATGCCGGGATCAAAGGGAACCCTGAGCGACGACGAACTCTGGTCGATCGTGATTTACCTGCGCCACCTCCCACCCAGAGGGAGCCAGGGTGTTCCGGAGATGTATACCCACTGAGCATCAAACAGGGCTAAAGGGAACTATGGAATCCGCAATTGAAATGCCGAAGGAAGAGGCGTTCGCGATTCCGGAGCCTACGGGTCTCGCCTTCGCAGCCGGGTTCTACTTTTCTTTCCGTAGCATTACCGCGCTCTTATGCGTTGATGTGCTCGGGGCCGGGCCGCGCGCCGGAGCTGAAGTGAGCCTCGCGCTGGATTTTCTGCTGCTCATTCTCGCCTGTTTTCATTCGCTCGGCGCTGGAGACCGGAGTCTTGGGCAGATGCTGCGGGTCAATCGGTGGGTTGTGGTTTTCCTGGCTTTCTCCCTGTGCAGCCTTGAATGGAGCGGCACCGTGTCACTGTCCACCTCATTTGCCTACTGGTGTGGCATGGCTGCGGATGTCCTTATAGTATTGCTGCTACTGGAGGGTGGATCCGTCCAAAGCACCGCCACCGCCATGATGAAGGGTTTTGTCGTGAGCTCGTGCTTGCTCGCTCTGGTTGCGTGGATGATGCCTGCGCAGCCTGATCTGCGTCTGGGAGATGAGGAATTCTTCAACTCCAATCAGATCGGCAACCTGTGTGCCTTCGCTGTATTAATGTCTCAATATCTGGTCCGCGGCGAAGAGAATAAGAAGAGGTGGGCGCTCATTGCCTTGTTCCTCACAATCACGCTAATGCGCAGCCTCAGCAAGACAACGATTGTTGCTTTCCTGATATGCGAAAGCTTTCTCCTGATCCAGGACAGGTCGATGAGCCGAAAGACCAAAGCGCTTCTGACCGCCGCCGCTATCTTGCTTGTGCTGGTCTTCTGGGGATTGTTTGAGGCCTATTATGAGATCTACACCACGACCGGCAATCAGGCCGAAACCCTGACTGGACGGACTGCCATCTGGACCTATGTTTTTGGCGCCGCTCTTGAGAAGCCTTGGATCGGCCACGGCTTTGATTCCATGTGGAAGGTGATCCCGGCATTTGGCCCCGACCGGTTTGAAGCAAGACATGCTGAGAACGAGCTGCTGCAACAATTCTGGGCTTATGGCGCGGTCGGCCTGATAATGCTGGCCGGCATCTACGGAAGCTTGTTTCGGCGCGTTCGCAAACTGGCGCGAGGCCCGGAAAGAGTGCTTGTCCTGGCCATCCTGCTGTATGTGTTGGTGCGCGGTCTGGCGGAGGCCGAACCTTTTGACTTTCTGCTTCCGTTGTGGATGATTGTCTTGGTCAGCCTTTTGATCCAGCCTGAAGGTCAATTTGACGAGGAGGTGAGGGTGGTTTCACCACCTTCCGAAATTGTCATCCCAATGTAATTTCTCCATTCTTTATGGGCGGAGATAGAATGAGTTCGACCAGAATAGAAGCGGGAGGTTCCCGAGTCATGGTCCATGAAATCCAAATTCCCACGGAACCGCAGAACGACCCTCTCCCGGTTCCGAGCCTTGGCACCATTCTGATTATCGAGGATGATCCTCGAATGCAGAAGGTGCTTCGCAGAATCTTTACGGAAGAGCGCTATGCGGCGGCGGTCGCCGAAGATGGGCAGACGGGGCTCGATCTATTCCGGCGGGAGAAGCCACAGGCCGTCGTACTCGACCTGATTCTTCCCAACATATCCGGACGCGAGCTGTGCCAGACCTTCAAGAGTCTTTCACCGGAGACGCCGATTGTGGTGCTCAGCGCAATCTCGGAAGTTGCGGACAAAGTGCTGCTGCTGGAGCTGGGCGCGGACGATTATGTGACGAAGCCATTCAGCCCGCGGGAGCTGACGGCCCGGGTCCAGGCCGCCATTCGCCGGCAGCGCAAGCCGGTTGCGCAAAGCACCTACCGCTTCGCGGACTGCGAGGTTGACTTTAGGAAAATGACGATCCGGCGGGGCGGCAGTCCGGTTGTGCTGACGGCGCATGAGTTCAAGCTGCTGAAGTTCTTTACCGAGAACGCCGAGCGCGTGTTGACGCGTGACGTGCTGCTGAACGAAGTGTGGGGATACAACTTTTATCCGACCACGCGGACTGTCGATAATCAGATTCTGAAACTGCGCCAGAAACTGGAGCCTGATCCAGCCAATCCCAGGCATCTGCTGACAATTTACGGTGCAGGGTACAAGTTCGTTCCATAACGCAAGTGCGTTCGGCGGACGGGACTGAGCAGAATGGGAGCAGACAAGAATGCGCGAGAGGCAAGGGGTCCGGACGCATGTGCTTCTCGTCATCACCATGGCCCTGGTGATCGCGATTGTTACGGGGCTGGGTCTGCTGCTCATCCGTCACCACCTGCGAAAACAGGTGGCGGAGAACTTGTCCCGCGACTTGGACCACTCGGTCATCACATTTCAAAACCTGCAGGCCGAGAACCTGAAATCACTGGAGCGCGAAAATGCGCTGCTTGCCGAGCTGCCCACGCTCAAAGCGCTGATGACAAGCGGGGACGACCTGACCATTCAGGACGGGGCGGCGGAGTTCTGGCAGCTCAGCGGCACGGACCTGTTCGTGCTCGCCGACCCAACGGGCCGGGTTGTCGCCGCATATGCAAAGCGCGGGTCAGCCGACCGCGCGCTCCGGGATGGGCTGAAGACCCTGCTTGCATCACCCGGCAAGCACTACCTGATCGATCACGGCTCGTTATATGCCTGCGCGTTGCGCCCGCTGTATTTCGGAAGCGATGAAGACGGCACGCTGCTTGGGTATGTCGTGAGCGGTGTTTCCATTGAGCGCACGGTGCGCCAAATCAGCGATCCCACCGGGGTAGAGGCGACCTTTCTCAGCGGCGGCCATGTCGTGGCAAGCACGCTGGCTCCCGACCTGCAGGCAATGCTGGCGAGCAATCCATCGCTTGCGTCAGCGGCTTCACCTTCACCGGCCACGGTGGAGCTTGGAGGAGCGCGGTTCTTGTCCGTCAAGGAAGACCTTTCGGCGAGCTCAACCTCTCCGTTGCAACTGATCGTGCTGAAGTCATTCGAGCCGGCGGAGCGGTCGATTAGCCGCATTGATCGCATGATCCTGGTTGTGGGCCTGCTGGCCCTTCTTTCCGGGACCCTGCTCATGATCTTGGTTTCTCGCTTTGTGACGCGCCCGCTGGAAGAGCTTTCCGCGAGCGTGAGGGCATTCGGTCTGGGCGATGTGAGGCATCGGGTCCCACGCCATGGCACCCAGGAGGTGCGGCAACTCAGCGCGTCATTTACCGGCATGAGGAATGAAATTCAAAAGGCCAATCAGGCGGTGCTGGATTCGGAGCGGCTGGCGACCATCGGCAGAATGGCAAGCTCTGTTTCTCATGACCTTCGCCATTATCTGGCGGCGATTTACGCAAATTCGGAGTTTCTGGCGTCGGACCGCTTTTCAGCGAAGGAGCGGGCCGAAATTTTTTCAGACATCCGCGCAGCCGTGAACGGCACGACCGACATGATCGAATCCCTGCTGATCTTCAGCCGCACCGGAACAGCGATGCGGAAGTCGCCGGAATTAATGGCGACGCTGCTCGAAAGGGCCGTGGCCGTGGTCCGCGCGCATCCCGACGCGGAGGGCGTGACCCTGGAGACGCATTACGGAGATCCCGCCGAGACGGCGGTGGTGGTGGATGGCAAGCAGATCGAGAGGGCAATTTCCAATCTTCTGGTCAATGCCTGCCAGGCGGTCCGCTGTATCGGAACAAACAGGAAAGTAGTCATTACTCTGGAAATGAATGAGATCTCGATGGTGGTGAACGTAAGAGACAACGGTCCCGGAGTTCCCGAGAAAATTCGCGGAAGTCTGTTTGAACCGTTCGTGAGCGAAGGGAAGCAGAAGGGAACTGGCCTGGGATTGACGCTGGCGCATTGTATAGCGGCGGACCATGGGGGGGCCGTGGTTCTCCTAAGCAGCCGTCCCGGCGAAACAATATTTCAGATGAAGGTGGCGCGTGGACTCTCACCGGCTGAAACTGACGGCGTCGAGCGCCACGACCAGGTGTTTCCAGATGAGAACGTTCGGACATAAATGGACTCGGTGTTCCAGCGCAGGCCGGAGGGCGCCAATTCTGGCTCTGATTGTTGTGCTGTCAGCTCATGGGGTGGGTGCGCAGAGCGCCGATCAGCAGGACCCTTCGCAGCGCATCCAGCAGCTAACGGATGCCATGGCGCGCATGCAGGACCAACTCCAGGAATCGCAGCGACGGCTTGAGGAAATGCGCAGACAGCTAGCGGAATTGAAGCGCGAACTGGCTGAGAGCGCTTCAGGGAAAGCCCCAGCCGATGATGCCTCGACAGACGATCAGGACAAGCCCGCCCCGCAAGCGACGGCAGCCGCGCTTCAGGAAATCCGCGAGCGCCAGGCGATGCAGGCGACCCAGATCGCGGTCCATGACCAGACCAAAGTGGAGAGCGAATCCCGGTATCCGGTGAAGGTGACGGGAATGGTGTTGCTGAATGGATTTGTGAACACCGGAGCGGTTGACCTTCCGGCGACGCCGACGCTGGCTGTTCCAGGCGATGGCAGCACCGGGGCAAGCGTGCGGCAGACAATCCTTGGGCTGGATGCTCGCGGGCCGCACCTGCTTGGCGCTGACAGTTACGCCAGTGTTCGGGTGGACTTCAACGGAAGACCCAGTGCGGCGAGTTCCACGGCAGGCTACTCCGGCTACTTTGGCGCGAATGGGATGCTCCTGCGGCTGCGCACGGCTCGGGCGGCGCTTCGATGGAGCCACACAGAGGCTTTCTTTTCTCTGGACCGCCCGCTGTTCAGTCCCGATGCTCCGTCGTCGCTGGTCGCGGTAGCGGAGCCGCCGTTCGCATGGTCCGGGAACCTCTGGACCTGGAATCCACAATTGGGCGTGACGCAGGATTTCGCGCCCGCTGGATCAAGGGGGCTCCGACTGCAGGCCGCTCTCATGGATGCGGGAGACGCTCCGCTCTCGCCGGCGTTGAATACGCCCGCAGGCGCGATTCCCGCTGGCAGCGCCGAGCACAGCCGCTGGCCGGGAGTCGAAGCCCGGGTGGCTCTGCTGGGCGCAGGGCGCGACCCTGACCGCAATCATTTTGGAGTGGGAGGCTACTTCGCTCCCCATCGCAGCTCGATCGGCCCCAGCTTTGACTCCTGGGCAGGAACGCTGGATGGCAATCTCATGCTGCCGGCAGGTCTGCGGTTCACTGCCAGCTTTTACCGCGGACTTGCGCTGGGCGGGCTCGGCGGCGGGGCCTTTAAGGATTTCGCGTATCGCTATGACGAGGACTCGCGTGAGTACTACTTCCGTCCACTGGACGATGTGGGAGGATGGGCGCAGTTAAAGGAAAAAATCAATGAGCGGCTTGAATTCAACGCGGCGCTTGGAATGGACAATGTCTTCGCCTCGGAATTACGGTTCTATTTTGATCCCAACGCATTGATGACACAGAACCTCGCGCGCAACCGCACCTACACCGGAAATGTGATCTACAGCCCGAGCGCGTACCTGCTTTTTTCCTTCGAATACCGCCATCTTGAAAGCTCTCCCGTGATCGGCCCGCCGGCTGAGAGCAATATCGTAGGGCTGGGAGCGGGATACAAATTTTGAGGACGCGACCCATGTTCGGAGTGTCTATGCTCTGTCTCTGCGCTTTGCTGGCGACGGGAGCGGCGGAGGCGCAGGCCCACCAGAATTCCGTTGCGGAGTTGCGCCTGCGGATCGCGTCCTCACTCCCCGGAAAACACCGCGCCGTTCCGGCGGTGGTCTGGCTGGAGCCGCTGCCAGGCACTCCCGCGCTCCCTTTCAACCCCGATGGACCGTATACCCTCTTGCAGAAGAACCGAACCTTTACGCCGCATCTGCTGGTGATTCCGGTGGGGAGCGTGGTGCGGTTTCCCAATGCCGATCCTTTCTTCCACAACGTTTTTTCGCTGTTTGAAGGCAAGCGATTTGACCTGGGCCTATATGAAGCGGGGTCGAGCAAATCGGTTACGTTTTCGCGCGAGGGCGTCTCCTATATCTTTTGCAACATTCATCCGGAGATGAGCGCCGTCGTGGTGGCGCTCTCCACGCCTCTTTATGCGGTCGCTGATGCGGGCGACTCGTTTGATCTGCGCAATATCCCGCCCGGCGACTACAGGCTTCACATGTGGATTGAAGGCGTGCCTCAGTCTGTTCTTGCCAGCCTGGCGCGAACGGTGCATTTTTCGCCATCGGTGGTGAATCTTGGCGAGGTGCGCGCGCCGATTGCGCGGCCGGGAGCCACGGCTCATGCCAATAAATTCGGGAAACCCTACGACGTGGATCCACGCACGACCTATTAATTCCCAGGTTATGACAATACGGTGACAGCCCGCTGACAACTCCGAATTCGCCGGACGATAGCTTGTAGAAAGTGGAAGTGAATCTGGCCCGTGAGGTCCCGTCGTAGCTATGAATTCTCTATTTGCCGATATTCCCACCGCAATCGAGGAAATCCAGGCCGGGCGGATGATCGTTGTGGTCGATGATGAAGACCGCGAGAATGAAGGCGATCTCACAATGGCGGCGGAGATGATTACCCCGGAAGCCGTCAACTTCATGGCCAGGTACGGGCGAGGGTTGATCTGCCTTGCCATGACGCCGGAGCGTCTGGATTACCTCGACCTGCCGCCGATGACGGCGAACAATACCGCTCCGTTCGGCACCGCCTTCACCGAGTCAATTGATGCCGTGGGCCGGGGCGTGACGACTGGAATTTCCGCCTATGACCGGGCGGCGACGATCCACTGCGCTCTCGATCCCGCGACGGTGCCGTCGCATCTGGCGCGCCCCGGACACGTGTTTCCACTGCGGGCCCGGAGCGGCGGAGTGCTCGCGCGTGCGGGTCAGACGGAGGCTTCCGTGGACCTGGCACGGATGGCCGGGCTGACTCCGGCGGGCGTGATCTGCGAAATCATGAAGGACGACGGCACCATGGCGCGTGTTCCCGACCTGGCGTGCTTCTGCGACGAGCACGGGCTGAAAATGATAACCGTGGCGCAGTTAATTCAATACCGTATCTCGCATGAATATGGCGCCAAGGCCAGCATGGAACCGGCTTACCTGAATGATCTGGTGAGTCTGCGGTAGGGCCATGGTGCCGGGAGGGGGGGTCGAACCCCCATGACCGCAAGGGTCGGCGGATTTTGAGTCCGCTGCGTCTGCCAGTTCCGCCATCCCGGCTTGAGGTGGGGCTTTAGGCAGTATCGCACAGTCAAAGCGCAGTTTTCATAGCGTGGAGCCGGACAGAGTCCGTCATGCGGCTTAAGCCGCCAGCGAGATTTTGCCGTAGGATTCCCGCGCGCTATTGGCGATCAGGTTCCAGATCATCTCGGCGGCGTGCCGTTCTTCTTTCTGGATTTCTCGGGCCAGTTGCTCGGTTTGCAGGTCGCCAGCCGCGGCGGCGATTGCAGCCAGGGCCTCGTACATGGCGACCTCCTCATTCTCAAGCGCGTAAGCGAGGATGAGGTTCTGGGTGGAAATCTCCGACTCGTCGTGGCCTTTGTGGACCATCTTCGGGACCAGTGCGATGAGGTGCGCGACCACTGCTTTCAAATCGGAGGGGCTTCCGCCGAGGGCGTCGAGCCGGGCGCGGAGGCGCTCAATCTGGGTGCGGGTCTGGTCCTGATGCTGGGCGAACAACTGCCGCGCCGCCAGGTGGTCGCCCTCGCCGGACATCTCTTCCATGCGTTCGGCGGAACTCTGCTCGGCGGCCACAGCATCGGCCAGGTAACGCCTCAGGATGCTTTCCTTCGGTTCGTCGCGGGTCATGCGGCTCCTTCTCCAGACTGGTGGGTCCGCCGGTTGTCAGCGATTCTCCTCCACCGGCGGCAAGCAGGGGGAAATCGCGAAAACCCCGCTCCCCAACCAGCCCGTTAAGCCTATGGCTCTTTCGAGGGAGATGCGAAGGCGGTTGCGGCGGATGGCTGGAAACCGGCGCTCAGCGTTTCGGGATTTGCGTTCAGTGGGGCAGCGCGCAAGGGGCGGGGAGAGAACCCTTATCCCCGCGAGTTTGGGGATCAGGAGGCATTCGCTTTCAAAAATTTTGAAGCTGATCTTGAAAACAAAGGATTTACTAGAATTGATTTAGAAAATAAAGGACTTATTGAAATTGATCTTGATAATAAAAGACTTATGAGAAAAAAGGAGCCATTCTGCTGCCGTGAATTGTTGGCCGCCAATGTAAAATCTAGATTACAAATGACTTATCTGTAAAATTTAGAAAATAAAGCAGTTGCTCAGTCGATTGGAGAGCTTTAGGAAGCGGGATGCGCTTCCGTCGTTCATCGCCGCTCCCGAGATCGAAACAAGCTCTTGACCTTCTACAGGCACCCAAATTTACCCCCACTCAAGCCAAAAGAGGGCTTGTGTCCACCCCACGAACGAAGACCTGTTCGTGGGGACCCCGGAGTGGGCCACCCGGATTTCTGTTGAGTGGTTCGCTCTTTCCTCTATTTGTTGCCGGCTTCGGTGCTGCGGATAAAGGCGGCGGCATTGTCGTGCAGTTTTTTCAGGTCCGCTTCCCTGACGTAGACCATGTGCCCGGACTCGTACCAGTCGTACTGGATGTTTTTGGCCAGGTCGGACGAGATGGGCAGGTGCTTGTCCTCATAGAAGGCGGCGTAGAAGGGCGTTGCGAGGTCGAAGTAGCCGCCGTTGACCATGACCTTGAGATCGGGGTTGGTCTTCATGGCGGTGGCCAGGTCGGCGCTCACGTTGGTGCCCATGGGGCTGCCGTGGTGCTTCCAGTCCCAGCCATGAGGGTTGATTTCCGGCTTATACGTCATTCCGTCACCATACTTCAGATCGCGGCGAACGTAGTTGTTGAAGAGCGACACATAAGCAGAGGAGATGGCCGAGCTTTGCGGATCGTACTCGGCTTCTTCGCTCAGGGGATCGAGGCTGGGACCTGAGAAGCGGGTGTCGAGGCGTCCGGTGGTGAGGTCGTTTTCGATCTGGAGGTTCTTGGTGAATCCGCCGCCGCTGACTCGCAGGTTGGCGCGCATGAGGTAATCGACAGAGAGGCCGGTGTATTCGTGGAGCTTCTCGGCGATGGCCTTTTTGTCGGCTTCGGAGAGATCAGTTCCCTCGGCCAGCGCGTGAGCATAGTCGCCCATGGCAAATGCCTCCACCTGCTTGAGAAACGGCTCCAACTGTGCGGGCTGGTTGGGCAGCTTGTGGTGATACCAGGCGGTGGCGGCGTAGGTGGGGAGTCCGGTCTCAAAGGGCAGGTCGATGCCAGGATTATCGCGCGCGCCATCAATGTCTGAATTGAAGTCGAAGATTTGCGAAAGAAGCATGACGCCGTTTAAGTCGACGTCCTTGTCGTTTTCAAGGATGTTGGAGAGGACCGCGGAGCGGGTGGTGCCGTAGCTTTCGCCGAAGAGATATTTGGGCGAGTTCCAGCGGTTGTACTTGCTTAGGAAGCGCACGATGAAGCGGGCGAAGGCATTGCCGTCCTGATCCACGCCCCAGAAAGCCTTCGATGCGTCCTTGCCGTAGAGCCGCGAAAAGCCGGTCCCCGGAGCATCGATGAATACAAGGTCGCTTACATCGAGCAGGCTGTAGGGATTGTCCTGAAGCTTGTAGGGCGCGGCGGGGAGATGCTGGTCGCCGGGAGTGGCCACGCGCTTGGGGCCAAATGCGCCCATGTGGAGCCAGACGGTGGAGCTTCCGGGGCCGCCGTTATAGAGGAAGGTGATGGGGCGGGTGCCGGGGTCGGCGTCCTTCTTGAAGTAGGCGACGTAGAACATGCTTGCGGTGGGCGGCGCGTCCTTGGGGTCTTTGACGAGAGAGGCGGGCGAGCCAGGGACGGGCTTGCCGTCGGCGTTGAGGTCGGCGTCCTGATCATTGGTGGCGCCCACAATGAGGGTTCCGGCAACGGCGGTGTAGGCGATGTGCTCGGTGGTCAACATGCCTTGCGTAGTGGACTCGGTGGGGCCTGGCGGCGTGGTGCCGGGATTGGGCTTGGCGGTCTCTTTGTCCGCCGCGAGGGTGGGGAGGGATACGGTGGCGGCCAGCGC
Organism: Acidobacteriaceae bacterium; assembly: GCA_035765555.1. Taxonomy (GTDB): domain Bacteria; phylum Acidobacteriota; class Terriglobia; order Terriglobales; family Acidobacteriaceae; genus Silvibacterium. The sequence goes on along the minus strand of DASTXK010000390.1, from coordinate 2,893 downwards.
GAGGGCAAGCAGCGACGAGAGCTTTCTCATCTTTCAGGTCCTTACAGTTTTGGAAATGTTGAGACAGGAAAGTATAGCCCCCAGAGAGGAGGCCGCGAAATATCACTCAACTCAATGTTCACGTGTCGCAGGTAAAAGCCCTGCGGCGGCATGGCGCCCGTGCGAGGAAAAGCACGTGCCCGCTAGCCATCAGCGACATCGATTTACGGCTCGGCTGATTGTAACCGGAGTGGAAGGTCTCCATGTAAATTGGTAAGGAGCATCGGAGTTGCCTTGCGAGTTTCCCTGTTTATTACCTGCTATAACGACACGCTGTTTCCGGAGACCGGCAAAAGCGTGGTCCGCCTGCTTGAGCGACTCGGGCATCAGGTTGAATTTCCGTTTGAGCAAACATGCTGCGGCCAGATGCATTACAACACTGGGTACCAGCCGGAAGCGATGCCGCTGCTGCGCCGCTTCGTCGATGTTTTCAAAAATGCGGAAGCCGTCTGCATCCCGTCTTCTTCCTGCGTCGCGATGGCCCGCGACCACTACCCCAAAATGGCCGAGGCCGCCGGCGACGCTGCGCTCATTCGAGATGTGGAAGACCTGTTGCCGCGCGTGTTTGAATTCTCGGAACTTCTGGTTCACAAGCTTGGCGTGGAAGACGTGGGTGCGTACTATCCGCATCGGGTGACGTACCATGCGAGCTGCCACTCGATGCGGAGCCTGCACTTGGGCGACGTGCCGATGCGGCTGTTGCGCAAGGTGCGCGGCATTGAGCTGGTGGATCTGGAAAACATCGATCGGTGCTGCGGCTTCGGAGGAACCTTTGCTGTGAAGAACGGCGAGGTTTCCGCCGCGATGCTCGAAGACAAGCTGCGCTGCGTGGTGAACACGCGCGCCGAAGTCTGCACGGCGGTGGATAATTCCTGCCTCATGCACATTTTTGGCGGCCTGCATCGTCAGGGCGCGGGAATCAGGACGGTGCATCTGGCGGAGATTCTGGCGGCGACGGAAGAGGGTATGGCGTGAGCATTCGCGTAGGAGAAGCGGCCAGGGCCCCGTCGTTTCAGCAGGCAGCGCACACGCTGCTCAAAGATGACCAGCTTCGCACAAACGTGCGCCACGCCACGGATGTCATTACGCAGAAGCGCGCGCATGTGGTCGCGGAGCAACAAGATTGGCAGCGGCTGCGCGATGCGGGCAGCGCCATCAAGGCGCACACCCTGCGGTATCTGGACCATTATCTCGCGCAGTTTGAAGCCGCCTGCACCGCCGCCGGGGGCCATGTGCATTGGGCCGCCGACGCCGACGAGGCCAACCGCATCATCGTCGGCCTCGTTCAGCGGCATGGCGGCAGGGAGATCATCAAGGTCAAGACCATGACCTCGGACGAAATCGGCCTGAATCGGGCGCTTGAGGCGAACGGAATTCATCCACATGAGACCGACCTAGCCGACATGATTATTCAACTCGGCCACGACCAGCCTTCGCACATCGTGGTGCCGGCGCTGCACAAAAACCGGCGCCAGGTGCGCGAGATTTTTATGCGCGCCATGGGATTGAAGGAGCTGGGCGACAGGCCGGAAGACCTTACCGACGCGGCGCGGCGCTATCTGCGCGAGAAGTTCCTGAAGGTAAAGATCGGCTTCAGCGGGGCAAATTTCCTCATAGCGGAAACGGGCGGAGTTTGCGTGGTGGAGTCGGAAGGCAACGGGCGCATGTGCCTCACGCTGCCGGACGTGCTCATCACAGTTGCCGGAATCGAAAAAGCCATTCCCACATTCCGCGACCTCGAAGTCTTTCTGCAACTGCTGCCCCGCTCCGCAACCGGCGAGCGGATGAACCCCTACAATTCGCTCTGGACGGGCGTTCACGCGGGCGAGGGGCCGCGGGAGTTTCATGTGGTGCTGCTGGACAACGGACGCACACACATTCTGGCCGACCCGGAGTCGCGCGAGACGCTGCATTGCATCCGCTGCGGGGCCTGCCTCAACACCTGCCCGGTCTACCGGCAGACCGGAGGCCATGCTTACGGGTCGATCTACGCCGGGCCCATCGGGGCCATCCTGACGCCACAGCTATTCGACATGGAGCACTCGCAGTCGCTGCCCTATGCTTCCTCGCTGTGCGGAGCGTGTTACGAGGTGTGCCCGGTCAAAATCAACATCCCGGAAATCCTCATTCACCTGCGCGGGCGTGTGGTGCGGGAGCAGCAGAGCGGCGCGAATCTGGAATGTATAGGGATGAAAGCGATGGCGCGGATTTTTTACAGCCGCCGCCGCTTTGAAGCTGCGCAGCGGCTGGGGCGGATCGCGCAATGGCCGTTTGAGCGAGACGGATGGATCAGGCATCTGCCGGGAATGTTCGGCAACTGGACCGCTGTGCGCGACCTGAGCCCCATGCCCAGCCAGAGTTTCCGGAACTGGTGGCGCGAACGCGAGAAAGGCAACAGCAATGTCTGAGAGACCCAGCGCCGCGCGCGCCGCAATTTTCGACCGCATTAAGAAAGCCAATTCGTCGGTGCAGACGGGGTCGCCGATCACGGATTACGCTGCGATTCCTCGCGAATATCAGCAGTCCGCAAGCATGGATCGGGCGACGATTTTGAACATCTTCGCCGAGCGTCTGCGCGAATATGATGCGCGCGTGTACCAGGCCTCCGCAACAGTTGCGGAGGCTATTCGCGACGCGCTTGCCGAATATGGCCAGCACTCGGCGCTGGTGTCGAATGGCTTTCCAAAGGAATGGCTGCCGGACGGCTTCAGTTGGCGAACGGAAGCGGACGCTGACATTGACGTCATGGACAAGTCGGAAGGCGCGATTGTGACTTGTGAAGTCGCCATCGCGCACACGGGGACCATCGTGCTGAAGGACGCGCGCAGGCTGACGCTTTTGCCGGACCGGCTGC
>DASTXK010000389.1:0-2897 GCA_035765555.1 Acidobacteriaceae bacterium | reverse complement strand
AAGCCGTGGAGCCAGGCTTCGGGGTCGGGGACGGCAGGCTGGGGCTTGCGGCGCCATACGTCGTACCAGATGTTCTGTGCCTGCCACAGGTTCAGGTCGAAAGGCAGCTCGCTCAGCATTCTGGCCACCAGCAGCGCGTTTTCCAGCGTGGAGAGCTGCTCGGTCTGCTCGACCACCTCGGCCTGGACGCCGATCATGGCCTGCTTCATCTTCTGGTCGGCGAGGTAGCTCAGACTGGATGTCTCCAACTGCACCTGATCGGCGTGCGCCAGTTCGAGCCAGGCGCGCATCTGCAGTGCGTCGATGGGATCGCTTTCGAGCGCGTGCCGCAGCCCGGCGGTGATGGCGAAATTGGCGGCCAGCGTCAGGGCCTCCGGACGCGGCAGGCCGGTCTGGCTCAGGAAGTGCAGCAGCGAGGACTGGTTCTTATAAATGGATGCGAGCGCGGCTTCCACTTCCGACAGCGTGGATTGCAGGATAAGCCCGACGATGCGGCGCTGCTCGTCACGGAACAGCGACCGGATGGAATAAGTGGGCGCGGGGAAATAGCTGTCGAAGGCGCGGATGACGGCGGGCAGGTCGGCGCGGATGATGGCGTTTCTGGCTTCCTTAAGGAAGGCCTCGTGCGCGGTGACGGTGTCGGAAGGCGGCTGCTCGCCATAGCGCTTGACCGCGGCGGTAATGTTCTGGTCGCCGAAGTGGAGCACGGCGAAGGCGATGGTTTCGCGCTCTCCAGTAAGGTTGGAGCGGACCGAGGCGCGGCCCATCAGCAGGCGTCCATGGCCGGACGTGACGGTGCGGTGCTGGAGGCGGCGGATGGTGTAGCAGAAGAGCCGGGTGCGGCTTCCATAGGTGGTGAAAACGGAGCTGATGGCGTAGTGCGCGGCCACCTGCTCCAGATTGACGCGCTCGCTGCGGACGCGGCGGAAATAAATTTCCGCTCCATTGCCCTGCGATGGGATATTGCCCTGAGCGTATCCGAGCGCGACGATGAAGGCGGCCTCGAGCGCCGCGCCCTCCTCGCCAAAAAGCATTTCGGCCAGATGGAGCACGCGCCCGGCGTAGGCCATGATCTGCACGGTCTCAATCCCGGAGATTTCATCGAAGAACCAGCCGCAGCTTGTGTACATGAGCATGGCGTTGCGTTCCATCTCCATAAGCCGCAGGGCGTTGACGCGCTCGCAGGGGTCAAGCTCGTGAGTGGTGTGCGCCGCCAGAAAGGCGTCGGTCTCGTCGCGGTCCAGCACCACCTGGATATAGGAGTCACGGGCCTCATCCAGGTCGCGAAACAAGCCGGCGGCGAGCTTGCGCGCGAGAGGCAGAATGCCGTCGCGGACGCCGTCGAGCGCATTGCGGAGCGGGCCCCGCCAGTTCTGGTTCCAGCCCTGATGCCCGCCGTTGCAGCCGCAGTTCGAGCGCCAGCGCTCAATGCCGTGGGCGCAGCTCCAGGAGGTGTTTTCGGCAATCTGCGCTTCGTGGTCGGGAGGGAACATTTCCAGAAATTGGCCGTAGTTGGTGAGCTGAGCATGGCCCTCGCTCTCGATGCGCTTCAGCGTCCAGGCCAGCGCCATTTCTCCAAGACGATGGTGGTGGCCGTAACTTTCGCCGTCGGTGGCAATATGGACGAGTTGCCCCCGATGATTGTTCTGGTCGGAAAAGCCATCAAAAAGCCGCTGGACGAAGCGGTCGCCATCGTTGAGCAGTCCTTCGAAAGCAACGGCGCGCGAGAGCGGGCCGTCGTAGAAGAAGACCGCGATGGAGCGGCCACCGCTAAGACGGACCAGATAAGGCCGGGTGGTGTCAACGGAGGCTTCAGGAGTCTCGGTCCACCCGCCATCGCCGCTTCCCTGGTAGTCCTCGTGCTCAAAGGTCATTTGACCGCTGCTGTTCAGGGGGCGAACGCGGGCGCACTGGTGCGGCGCGAGGACGACGAAACGGATGCCCTCGTCGGCAAGCAGCTCAAGCGAGAGCGTATCAACGGCGGTTTCGGGCAGCCACATGCCCTCGGGCATTCGCTGGAAGCGGCTCTTGAAGTCGGCAATGCCCCAGCGGATCTGGGTGATGCGGTCGCGGGTAGTGGCCAGCGGCATAATGGTGTGGTTGTAGACGTGGGCCATGGCCGACCCGTGCCCGCCAAAACGCTTTTGGCTGTTGGCGTCAGCGTCCAGAATCATGCGGTAAACGCGGCCCGCGTTGACCTCGAGCCAGGAGAGCAGCGTCGGGCCAAAATCGAAGCTCATGCGCCCGTAGTTGTTCAGAATACGGATGATACGGTTGCTCGCATTGACGATGCGGGCCGCTCCGTTGGGAGCATAGCACTCGGCGGTTACGCGCTCGTTCCAGTCGTGATAGGGTGCGGCGGAGTCCTGCGTCTCCACAGTTTCGAGCCAGGGATTCTCGCGCGGCGGCTGGTAGAAATGGCCGTGTATGCAGACATAGCGGCGCGAGGAGGGCTGGTCGTAATTCTCCATCCTCCTAATTTACAGAATCGAGCCAGCGGTGGTCAGTTCAGGAATTCCTCCCGAAGCCGGGGTTTTGGGATTATCTCGCGCGAAATCGGCACGGCGCATTCCCGACCCCGCCCCACAGACGATGACTTGGGCGGCATGGTAGAAGTACTCCGTTATCGTACTGCCACGCCGCCCGGAAGTTTAGCAATCTTGGGTTGGATCCTGGGTTGGACGAGGAGTGGGTGCGAGTTGCAGGACTGCTAAGTTCTTGAAGGAATTTGGTGGTGCTGGCAGTCTAGAGCGAACCGCTCTCTGATTGGAATTCCCTGCTAACAGGGAAATTTACAGGGAATTTTGAGGATTTGGGTCTCGTTTTCACGTAAGGTCCGCTCGTATGTCACACAATTAAATGGCTTTAGCTCGACAAGACGTGCCATCAAGTTTCAA
>DASTXK010000388.1:0-9565 GCA_035765555.1 Acidobacteriaceae bacterium | reverse complement strand
CGGGTGGAGCGAGCGAGCTTGCGGCCAACGCAGGCAGCGCCCGCAACGAAAGCGCGACGGGAACCGCTCCCTGTAGAAAGCGGCGGCGGGAAACAGAGGGGTGGGGAAACCGCCGGGTCATTGCCTTGAACAATACCAAATCGGCGGCACACTGGCTTAACGGGCACCCGAAATGAGAAAGTTTCCTATGCTCCCTCGTCGCCCCAGCCGTGCCGCCGCGCTCCTCGCGCTGGCCGTGTCGCTCATGGCGGCGACCCCGGCGCAAAGCATTCAGTCGCTTGAGCAGACCGCAGCAGCGGCGCGTGATGCTGGAAACACCGACGAGGCAATCCGCGACTACAGCCGCATCGTGGCGCTGCGTCCGAATTCAGCAGAGGACTGGTGGAACCTCGGCGCCACGCAGTACCAGGCGAATCGCTACTCGGACGCGGTCAAATCTCTCCAAAAACTGACGCAGCTTGCGCCTCACGCGGCGCAGGGATGGGACATGCTGGGCCTCTCGCAGTTCGAGACAAAGGACTATGGCGCCGCGCTCGCCAGCCTCCAGAAAGCGCGTTTGCTCGGCGGAAACGAGGACCCGGAGATTGCCCGCGTCGCCGCCTACCATCTTGCCCTGCTGCTCATTCGCTCAGGAGATTTCCAGAAGGCGACGGCGTTATTGCATCAGACTTTTGGCGGTTCCCCTTCGGCACAGATCAAGACCGCCCTGGGCCTCGCGCTGCTCAGGGTTCCGCTGTTGCCCTCTGAGGTTGATCCGTCGAAGGACGCGCTGATTCAGGCGGCGGGCGAGGCGGCAGTCAGCGCGGACCCCACTCAGGCGCTCGCCGCGCTCGTTCGGGAGTACCCTCAGATTGCAAAGGCCGAGGCCGCACCTAGATCCGACAAGCCGCTTCGCGATCCTCACATCATCGCGCTTTTTGCGGCGAATACCGCCACCGGATCGGAAACCTCTTCGGTATGGCAACAAGGGATGCGAAATTACTCCGCACAGCAATACCCTGAAGCCATCGCCAACCTCAAAACGTGGGTGGAACAAAATCCCGGCGACGGCACCGCATGGGCCGTGATGGGATTGTCGGAATTCGCGCTGAAAGACTATGGCAACGCGCGCATTCATCTTCAGCGCGGCATTCATCTTGGATTGAAAGGCAGCGCCGAGGCCGTCCAGCTTGCCAGCGATCGGCTGGCGCTGTTGCTCATCCTCGATCATCAATTCGACGCCGCCACTTCCCTGCTGCGGCCACTGGCCGGTCATCCGCCCATGGCCAAACAGATTCAGCTTGCGCTGGGGCTCGCGCTGCTGCAGATTCCCGTTCTGCCCGAAGACCTCGACCAGCAGCAACGCGATCTGGCACAGCAGGCCGGCGCGATCGTCGAACTGCTGCTGGCCAGCCGCTACAGCGAAGCCTTTCCCGCGTTTGAAAAGCTCATTGCGGAGCACCCTTCAACTCCGTGGCTGCACTACGCCTATGGCAACGCCCTCGATTCGCTCTCCCGCTACGACGACGCCAAGGCCCAGATGCATGTCGAGTTGAAGCTTTCGCCGCGCAGCGCCCTGCCCTGGATCAGCATTGCGGCCATCTCGCTGCGGCAGCACTTGCCGGCTGACGCGCTCCAAGCCGCGCAAACCGCTGTGGCTCTTGACGCCGGGTCAGCGGAAGCGCACTACCAACTGGGCCGCGCGTGGCTGGAAAACGGAGACGCGGCAAAGTCCATTGCTGAACTTGCGAAGGCGAATGCGATCAAGCCGGACACGCCGGAGATCCACTTTGTGCTGGCGCGCGCTTACACCAAAGCCGGCGAGCGGGAAAAAGCTGCCGCCGAGCGCGCCGCATTCACACGGCTGAAGGCGCTGGAAGCCCAGAGCGGCCAGGCGCAGGGCCAGTCCATCTCGCGGACCGACGCGCAATAAGCTGGGAAAAATCTTTATCGCTTCATCTGCTTTTGGATCTTCTTCGCCAGCTTCTCGATTTCGTGCGCTTCCTTCACCAGGGGCAGCGCCAGCGTCGCCGAAAGATTCGTGCGGTCGACCCGCTTCTTGAATTCAGTCGCCATTTCGAGCAGCTTTTGCGCCTCAGACTTTATCTCCATCCACGTCGCCGGCGGAATCACCGTCTCTCCGTTTTTCACCGGAATGTCGGCTCCGTCGAGCCCGGCCGGAACATTCTCGTTCCTTGGAGCATTCGGCGAGGGCATCGGCTGCGGAGTGCGTTGACCCCGGGCCATCAGCTCCGCGGCGATTGCGCCGGCCAACGTGACTATGATTCCGCGTCGTGTCGGCTGTTCCATAACAGTTCCTCCACGGACGATTATGCTACCGCACAACCATAACGCCTGTCGGCCCGGGCCGCCGGTCTCCAGTCTTCATTCGGAAATTTGACAATTTCTCCACGCAACTTTGACGACAGCCGTCTGTACGCGCGCTTAGTGTCCTTTCTCGTAGGAGGAAATACCCATGAGATCGCTGATCAATTCCACCGTAATGGCGATGGTTCTTCTCTGCGCGACGGCCGCCCTTGCCGCCAACAAGGCAGAGGTGAGCGTACCCTTCAGCTTCCACGCCCAGCATCAGGAATTTCCTGCCGGGAAGTACCTGATCACGGTTGATCCTCAACACAATCTGCTTACGCTGAGCAGTGAGACCAACACGAAATTGTCCGCCCGCTGGATCACCGGGCCAGCCGACTCTGATTTCCAGAATGAAAAATTGACCATTAAATTTGATGGTTCGGGCAGCCACCACACGCTGCGCAGCATTCAGCTCGGCAACCGGATCACCTCAAGACTGGACGCTTCGCCGCGCAATGCCGTAACCGGCGTTGCGGAAAAATCGAGCGGACAGTAACGCAACAAACTCGTCACGGCCCGCGTTGGATCGCTCCGGCGCGGGCATTTTTTCAGAAGCGCACAGCTGGCGTCAGATATTCAGGCCCTACAGGATCGGTCACGGTTTCGCGTACGATCGCATCAAGCGCAGCCATCGCCGCTTCATCCAGCTTCCATCCAAAGATTCCATCCACCGCATTCAATTGCTCCGGGCGCTTGGCGCCCCAAAGCGCCGCGCTCACACCCGGACGGTCCAGCACCCAGCGCGCCGCCAGCTCCAGCACGCGCTTGCCGTAATACTCGCGCGCAAATGCGTCCAGCTTCGCCACCGCTTCAAGATATTGCGCATAACGCGGCGGCTGGAATTTCGGATCGACGCGCCGAATATCTCCCTCCGGGAATTTGGTGTCATGCGTGAGCCGCCCCGCAAGCAGGCTGCGGCACAGCGAACTGTAGGTAAACACGGCGATGGAATGGTCGTGGCAGTACGGAAGTGTCTCACCGTCAACGGCGCGCTCAAAAAGGTTATAGGGCAATTGGTTTGAGTGCAGCGGAGCCACGCTCTGGAACGCCTGCATCTGCGCGGCGGAAAAATTGCTTACGCCAATGGCGCGAATGCGGCCTTCTTCGTAAAACGCAAGCAGCACCTCGGCGGCGCGCTCCACCGGAATCGTTGTATCGGGCCAGTGAATCTGGTACAGGTCAAAATATTCGGTGCCCAGCCGCCGCAGCGAATCCTCAAACTCCTGCCGCAGCCGCGCAGGATCAGAGTTCGCAAACACCCCGCGGTCATTCCACTCCAGCCCCGCCTTTGTCGCCACGTAAAACGACTCGCGATGCCCGTGCTGCCGCATCGCCCTGCCAATGATTTCTTCCGCGCGACCATGTCCGTAAATCGGCGCCGTGTCGATCAGGTTGATGCCGTGCTCAAACACCGCGAGGCAGGTGGCAATCGCGTCCCCTTCGCTCACTTCGCCCCATTCCGAGCCGCCGATGGCCCATGTGCCCAGCCCGATGCGCGAAACTTTAGCGGAGTTGAGTGTGAAGTGTTCCATGTAAGCCAGCATATAAGATGCTGGATGGAAGGCTTCGCCTTCAAGGAGCGGACCATGGCGTCATTCTCACGAAGAAGATTTTTGACAACCGCCGCAGCCGCCACCGCAAGCGCGATTTCCGCGCGCCGCCTCTACGCCGGTGAATCCGCTCCGCTTATTGGACTCCAGCTTTACACCGCGCGCGAAGCCCTCGCCAAAGATTTTCCCGGAACGCTGAAGCGCATCGCCACCATTGGCTACCGCGAAGTGGAAGCCGCCGGGTTTTTTAATCACAGCGCAGCGGACGTGAAGCGCATGATGACGGACGCCGGTCTGCGCTGCGTGAGCGCGCACTATGGGCTGGCCGACCTGCTGAAGACCGCCGACGCAACCATCGAATACGCGAACAGGCTCGGGCTTGAGTACGTGGTCTGCTCCTCACCCTGGGCGAAGAATCCGGCGCATCTTGAAAACTACCCCGGAGGCGCGTGGCAAGGCATTCTGCACGCCATGACGCTGGACGACTGGAGGTGGAGCGCCGACCAGTTCAACCAGATCGGTCGAAAAATGCAGAAGGCCGGGCTGAAGTTTGGCTACCACAACCACACGATGGAGTTCCGCGATATCAACGGCGCTACCGGTTATCAAATCCTGCTGAAAGATACCGACCCGCACCTCGTCACACTGGAGCTTGATTGCGGATGGGCCTTCGCGGCCGGCCAGAATCCTGCGGAGTTAATGCGGCGCCACCGGAGCCGCATCTCCATGCTGCACCTCAAAGACATGAAACCCGCTCCCGCCGGGACCGCGCCCGATAAGCGCAGTCCAACAGAAATTGGACACGGGGTAGTCGACTTCCACCAAATTTTCGAGGCCGCGAAGGCCACGGGGATCCGGCATTCTTTTGTTGAGCAGGACGATCTGGATATGCCGCTGTTCGAGGCGCTCAGGACCGACTTGAACAATGCCACAGTGCTGGCGCGGGGCGGTACGCTCCGCGAGAAACACGGGTAATTGCCGCTAAACGTGGCAGCTTGTCATGCCGCGCTTCTCAAGATAGTGCTGGTGGTAGTCTTCGGCCCGCCAGAAGGTTTGCGCCGGGACCACCTGCGTCACAATCGGCTTGGCAAACCGCTTCTCCGCCGTCAGCCGCGCGATGGTCTCCCTGGCCGCCGCTTCCTGCTCGGGAGAATGGAAGAACACTACGCTGCGGTACTGCGTTCCCCAGTCCGGCCCCTGCCGGTTTAATTGAGTGGGATCATGCAGCTCAAAAAACAGATCGAGCAATTGCTGATAGCTCACCTTGGCCGGATCGTAGTCAATCTCCACGACTTCGGCGTGCCCGGTCGCGTCGGTGCATACGTCGCGATAGCTGGGCCGCTCCATCGAGCCGCCCTCAAAACCGGCCGCCGTGGCCGTCACCCCCGGCTCCTGCTGGAACCGCAACTGCACGCCCCAGAAACATCCCGCGCCAAACGTCGCCTTCGCCATCGATTCACCCCTCTTTCATTTTAGATGGTTAACGGACGATCTTCGACGCAATCACGAAGCGGAGATGACTTCGCCTGTCCCGGAGCCTTCCAGCGCCCGGACATACGCGCGTGCCACGGTTGCCGCGGGGGTGCCCTGCGACGTATCCATTCCCAGCGCGACAAGAGTCTCCGTCACCCACGGTGGACTGACAATATTGACTCGAATCCCACGCGGAGCTTCCAGCGCGGCGGCACGAGTGAAGCCTTCCAACGCGGCGTTTACAAGCGAAATGGCGGCGCTGCCAACCATCGGCTGTTGAGCAAGCACCCCGCTGGTCAAAGTGAACGAACCTGCATCCGAGACACACTCGAACCCGAGCCGCACCAGATTCACCTGCCCCACAGCTTGTTCGAGAGACAGAACCGGAAATCGTCCTCGGTGAGCGAGCCGAGTGGAGCAAATTTCGCCAGACCCGCCGCACAGATGACCGCGTCAACCTGTCCCACATTTTGATACATTCTGCGGATGGAGCCGGGATCCGCCAGGTCAACCTTTTGCTCACTCTTCGTATGCGAAGCCGAAATCACCTCATGCCTTGGTGAAAGAGCGGCCGCCACAGCGCTGCCTATTGTTCCCGTCGCTCCAACTACAAGTACCTTCATATCATCTCCGTATGAACAAGTAAGATGGCGGCCGGGCTACTTCTTATTCTTTCTGACTCCGCTCTTTGCCGGCCTCGCGGCCCTGCGCAGTTTCTCCACCTCGGCTTCGGTCAACTCGCGCGCCTCGCCCGGCTCCACATCCAGCACCAAAGGACCGTAGCCGATGCGGCGAATCTTCTCCACGTGATGCCCGATCTCCTCGAACATTTTCCTGATTTCGCGGTTGCGGCCTTCAATCAGCAGCAGCTCATACCATGGGTTCTCGGCATCACGAAAAAGCCGCACCTTCGCCGGAGCCGTCAGCACGCGGCCCTCATGCGATCCGGGCTTGCCGCGCTCAATCATCAGCCCCGCGCGAATCTGGTCGAGTCCGCCTTCCGTGGGCCTTCCGCTCACCTTTACTAAATATTTTTTCTCTACTTTGGATGCGGCCCGCGTCAGCGCATTGGCTAGCGCGCCGTCATTGGTCATCAGCAGCAGACCCTCGCTTGCGTAGTCCAGCCGCCCAACGGGAAACACGCGCTCGCCACCGCGAACCAACTGCATCACGGTGGGCCGACCCTGAGGATCGCTGGCGGTCGTGACGTAGCCCTTGGGCTTGTTGACCACGTAATAGCGTGCCCGCTCCGCGCCATGCAGCAGCTTGCCGTCCACACGAATGTGGTCTCGCGCGGCATCGGCCTTCGTGCCCAGCTCAGTGATTGTTTTGCCGTTGACCTGCACGCGCCCGGCCAGGATCAGTTCTTCGGCCTTGCGCCGCGAACACACTCCGGCGGCGGCCAGGATCTTCTGTAGGCGTTCCCCTGTACCGCTTTCGGTCATTCGCCGCCTGCTTCAGCGCTCTCCGCGTCCGGCTCAGCATCGGACTCGGAAGCAACAGCGGCCTCCACCACAGCCGACTCTTCAAACGGCAGGTCGCTCGCAGACACGTTGTCCTCGGTCTCGGCAAGCTCTCCGGCCATCTTCTCGAATTCTTCAATCGACGGAAGCTCGTTCAAATCCTTCAAGCCGAAGCGCAGCAGAAATTCCTTGGTCGTCTTGTACAGAATGGGACGCCCGATCACCTGCTTGCGCCCCGCCGTGGTGATGAGCTTGCGACTCACCAGCGATCCGAGCACGCCACCCGAATCCACGCCGCGAATCTCGCTTACCTCGGGGGCCGTCACAGGCTGCTTGTAGGCAATCACCGCCAGCGTTTCCAATGCCTGTAAAGACAGCTTCATCGGAGGCTTCAGGCTCTTCACAAACGCCCGCACAGCATCGTGATATTCGGGCTTGGTCGCCACGCGATACCCGCCCGCAATTTCGCGAATCTCCATGCCGCGGTCGCCCTCGTTGTACTCGGCGATCAGGCCGGAGATCACCCGCCGCGCCTCGTCGCGCACTTCGCGGTCCCTCTGCCGGGCCGCCTTCTTCTCGTCCTCCGCCGCACGCTTTTCGGCGTCTTCAGCGGACTCCGGAGACTCCAGCGGAACGTCCTTCGACTGCTCTGCGACGTTTTCCAGATCGAGCGCGGGCTCTTCGGTTGCGGTTTCTTCCGCGGGTGCGGCTTCGGCGCTCAGCCGAGCCGTGCGCTCATCGAGCAGTTCGGCTTGGAATAGCGAGGCAATCTGCGCCAGCGTGACCGGCTCTTCGGCGGCATAGATAACAGCTTCAATTTTGGCTTTCAGGCTCATGGGTCAAATAAGAAACAGCCACTCCGATACTACTGAAGAATTCACGACCAGTCGTCGCGCATCTGGCTGATGCGCTCGTTCAATACTTCCTCAAACCGCTCGTGCTTCTTCACAAAAATTTCGCTGAAGTTGCGGTCCTGCCGCAGCAGAATGGCCTGCAGCCGCACCAGTTCCAGCAGCGCCAGGAACATCGCAATCAGCGCCTTTTCAGATTTTGTATTCGCCAGCAGGCGGCGCAGCGACACCGGACGGTCCTCCATCATGAGGCGGCGCCGCATGTACTCGATCATCTGCCCCACCGTTACGGTGTCTTCCTCTAAATTGAGCACCGGACGGTTCTTTGCGCGCTCCAGAATTTGCTGAAACACCCGCACCAGGTCCATCGTGTCGGCGGCAATTTCCGGCTCCGTGCCCTCCGCGTTGCGAAATTCCCTGATGCCCGGATTCGTCCAGGTCGCGGCCTCTACTTGCTGCTTTTCATGCAGCATTTGCGCGGCGTTCTTAAAGCGCTCGTGCTCCAGCAGCCGCTCCACCAGTTCGCGGCGCGGGTCTTCCGCTTCGCCTTCGGCGGCCTCCACGGGAGAGCGCGGCAGCAGCATCCGGCTCTTGATGTGAATGAGCAGCGCGGCGGTGTAGATAAAGTCTCCCGCCGCGTCCACGTCCGTCGCCTTTAGTTGCTCCACATATGCGAGAAACTGCGCCGTGATTTTCGCAATGGGGATGTCGTAAATATCGATGTCCTGCTTGCGGATCAGGTCCAACAGCAGGTCCAGCGGGCCATCATACACATGGCCCACCGTAACGGAAAACGGATAGGCTGAGTCCGCATCTTTTTTGGAAGAGGCCGGCTTCGGCTGCTCGGCGGCAGGCGCGGGAGGCGCTTCCGCGCTCGGCTTCGCCGCCATATTTTCCTGTTCGTCAGCCATCAATCTTTTCCCAGCCCCATGGCCGCGCGCACCGCGACCATCGTCTCTTCCGCGCGTGCGGTGGCACGCTGCTTGCCGGCTTCCAAAATTTCCGTAACCAGCGCCGGATTCTCTTCAAACTTGCGTCGCCGCTCCTGAATCGGATTCAGTTCCGCAACCACCGCATCAGCCAGCCAGCTTTTGCATTCGATGCAGCCAATGCCCGCCGTCGTGCAGCCTTCCCATACTTTCCGCTGCACCTCCGCGCTGGAAAACACCTTGTGCAGATCGCCCACCGGACAGATGTCGGGATTCCCCGGATCGCTCCGCCGCACGCGCGCCGGGTCCGTCACCATGGTCTTCAGTTTCGTCCGCACCACTGGCTCAGGATCGGACATCAGAATGGTATTGCCGTAGCTCTTCGACATCTTCCGTCCGTCGGTTCCGGGGAGCTTGGGCGAGGGCGTCAGCAGAACCTGCGGCTCGGGCAAAATCGGCTTATCCGGAACGCTGGCGTTCTTGTAGAACTGATTGAACCGCCGCGCTACTTCCCGCGTAAGCTCCACATGCGCCACCTGGTCCTGTCCCACGGGAACAAAGTCCGCCTGATAAACGAGAATATCGGCGGATTGCAGCAGAGGATAACCCAGGAAGCCGTAGGTGCTCAGGTCCTTCGTCGTCAGGTTTTCCTGCTGCTCTTTGTATGTCGGCACACGCTCCAGCCAGCCCAGAGGCGTAATCATGGAGAACAGCAGATGCAGTTCGGCGTGCTGCTTCACCTTGCTCTGGATGAAGATCACGCACTGCTCAGGATCGAGCCCCGCGCCGAGCCAATCCAGCGCGACATCTTTTACGTTCTGCTCCACCTGCGAGGGGTCGGCGTAATCCGTCGTGAGCGCGTGCCAGTCGGCGATAAAGAAGTAGCACTCGTACTGGCTCTGAAGACGCACCCAGTTGTAGAGCGCGCCCATGTAGTTGCCCAGATGCAG
>DASTXK010000387.1:0-2691 GCA_035765555.1 Acidobacteriaceae bacterium | reverse complement strand
CGGTGACGGCCTGTGCCTCGCGCACAGCGCGCTGTTCGGTGCCGCTTCCCAGGTTCAGTCCCCATATGAGATGCCAGCCGGTGGCGTCCAGAAAACGGCCCAGCTCGCGCAGCGACTCCGTATTGATCACGGTGGCTTTGGGCAGGGAGACGAGCTTTCCGTCGGGCTGGAATGAAGAATAGTCGGAGGTGTTGCCGCCGATCCGAATGACTCCGCGGGAGCCGAGAGTGCGGACCATCTGGACATAATGATGGTTCGACGGGCTGAGGAGACCGGGAACAGCGACCGAGGAAATTTCATATCCGAGACCGGTGAAGTCCCCGGGAATGCGGCCCAGGGCGCGGGTGACGTTAATGCTGATGGGCAGCGGCGTGGGCGACTCGGCGAGCAGCCGATGAGAGGCGAGCGCTCCGAGAGCGCAGGCGGATCGGGCCAGAAAACTTCTTCTATTCATAGGCCTCCATTTAACCCGAATGGCTGAATTGTCAGATCAAAGAAATTTTTAATGCTGTAGCTCTACCAGCGTACTGCTTCCCATCGCCGATCCGGCATTTGTCACCTCAGTTCAAAGAATGCGTTCGCCTTCGGCCTCGCCGCCCGCAGCAGCGGCCCGTTGAGAAAATCCACCACCGGAGCGGCCAGCCGGAAATACCCTTCCACCAGCTTCGGCAGCCCCGGCCTCAGCGCCTCCGTCGCGGGCAGCGTTACCACCACGCCCCACTGCCTCCACTTGATCCACTCCATCGCGGGGTGCTCTGCGGGAAAGCCCTTGGGAGGCCGCGTCAGCGACTGTGGATCATGCAGTTCCATTCTGGCCCGCAGCCGCTTGTTCTCAATCAGCCGCCGGAAGTCCGCGTGATGGCCCAGCAGGTGGTTCCGTATCGCGAACAACTGCTCCTTGGGAGGCATATAGACCCCGGCGGCCAGCACCAGTTCCTTCGCATCGAGGTGCAGATAATACCCGCCGCCCGAAGTTTTCTCCAGGCCAATGCGCGTCCACCACGCGGCCACATGCGACTTGTAGGGAGACTTGTCCGCCGAAAACCGCGTATCGCGATAGATGCGCAGCATGCACTTATGCGGAGGCCTCAAATGGTCTGGAGCGTAGTCCTCCATGCCGCGCGTCAGCCGCTCAATGAGCGCCAGCATGGGCTGCTTCAGCTCGCCCTCATAGACGCCGCGCCGCGCCTCAAACCACTCCCGCCGATTGTTCCGCTTCAGCTTCCGCAGAAAATCAAGTGCTTCCTGGCTGAAATAAGGATTTGCGGGATAAGCCGCTGGCTTTGCTTTGGAGTTCGTCTTTCTTCCTGCCACGCCGTTATTGTACGAGACGGCGCCTCCACCGCCGCCCGTTACGCCGCCACGCCGGTAATGTAGGCCTCAAGGTGGCGGATGGTCTGCTGCTGCTCGTTGATGACCCAGTTCACCAGGTCGCCAATTGAGACGATTCCGGCAACCGCGCCCTCCTCCAGCACCGGAAGGTGCCGGATGCGCTTCTCCGTAATGATGCGCATGCACTCGCCCACCGTGTTGTCCATCGAAACGGACACAACCGGAGCAGTCATGATCTCCCGTACGGCCGTGGTTTTGGACGACTTGTCCTGAAGCACGACCTTGCGCGCATAGTCGCGCTCGGAGAGAATGCCCACCAGCCTGCCCGCGTCCATCACCAGCACCGAGCCGATCCGCTTTTCAGCCATCAGCTTAATGGCGTCATAAACGCAAGCCTCGGGAGCAATGGTCCAGATCTCCCCGCTCTTCTGCTTCAGCAGCGTGCGAACCGTGGCCCTCAATTCGTCCGGAGGTTCTCTGCGGCCTTGTGGCAATATGGCGGCGTCAATTCCCATGCGATTTCACCCCATTCATAGGAAGCCGAACCCGCCCCAAAGGTTTAACGAATGACCTTTAATGCCGCACGAAACAGCCCGTCAAAATCCTGCCCCAGCGACTTGTCCTTCTCCACCGCCGCCTCAATCGCCTTCTGGGCCGCCGGCCGCTGATACCCCAGGTTCGTCAGCGCCGACAGCACGTCTTCAGCCGCCGGCCCCGCCGAAACCACAGCCGCCGGAGCGACCGCCATATCTTCCAGCTTATCTTTGAGTTCCACCACCAGCCGCTCGGCCAGCTTCTTGCCCACGCCCGGAATATGTGTCAGCGTCGCGTGGTCCTGCGCCCTGATCGCGTTGACCGTGCGCTCCGGACTCAGCCCGCTCAGAATTGTCACCGCCAGCCGCGGTCCCACGCCCGATACCGTAATCAGCCGCTCGAACAGCCGCTTTTCCTTCAGGTCGAGAAACCCATACAGCGCCAGAACGTCCTCGCGCACCTGCGTGTAGACGTGCAGCGAAACCTCCGCGCCCTCCGCCGGAAGCGCCGTAAACGTCGGAACGCTGATGATGACCTCGTAGCCGACCCCTCCGGCTTCCACAATCACGTGGCCGGGGTCTTTCGTGAAGAGACGTCCGCGCAGGTGGGCGATCATCGCGGCCTACGCGCCCCGCCGCCTGTACCGTATCTCAAACTCATAGCCCGCATTCGCGGGAAACAGCCCTGCCACATGACGCAGCCGTTCCGCCAGCGCCGCCGACGCCAGCAGCGGATACTCGCGTTCCTTCAACTCCGTGTAGTCAAAGTCCAGCGTCATGGCCAGCAGATAAATCGCCACTGCGTCCGCGAACGCCGCTTCAAAGT
>DASTXK010000386.1:0-3576 GCA_035765555.1 Acidobacteriaceae bacterium | reverse complement strand
GTCACCATCCTCGCTCTGCTCTTCTACAACAAGCTCGGCCACCACGCCATCGACCTTGCCGACGCCTATCGCTATGTCGCCCTTCCGGTCGGAATCGTGGCCCTGCTCCTGGGCGTCATGGTCATGGTTACGGTATGGATGCGTGGCCGCCTCTCCCGGAGTTAACCTGTGCCGCTCGTCGCGATCGAAAATCCACTCCCCGCCTCCGCCGAACAGGCCCGCGCCTGGTGCGCCCAGCTCGAAGCCGGAGACATCCTCTACTTCCCCCAGACCCCCATCGCCATCCCGCCCGACGACCTCAGCTTTCTCCTCGGCCAGCAGCAGACCGACAGCTCCCTTCACAAGAACATCGCCTACAAGCCCAACCTCGACAAGCTCAGCGGAGTCGATCCCAAGACCGCCAATGCCGCCGCCGTCTCCCGCCTGCACGGCATCATGCGCCAGTACTCGCAGTCGGTCACAAAATTCCTGACGGAATTCCTCTCGCCCTACCGCGCCAACTGGCGTCTCGACTACGCCAGCTTTCGCCCGCAGGAGGAACAGGGACGCGACCTCCCGCTGCGCCGCCGTAACGACCTCCTCCATACCGACGCTTTCCCCACGCGCCCCACGCACGGAGCGCGCATTCTGCGCTTCTTCAACAACATCCATCCCAGCCGCACACGCGACTGGGTCGTAGGCGATCCCTTCGAGCAAATCGCGCCGCAGTTCGCCCCAGCCCAAATCGCTCCCCGGCCGGACACAGCCGCCTCCCGCGCCGCCAAATCTCTTGCCCGCGCCGTCGGACTCGGCTCCGCCATCCCCTCGCTCAAGCGCTCGCCTTATGACGACTTCATGATGCGCTTCCACAATTTCCTCAAGGAGAACGCCCGCTTCCAGGCCGAGTGCGCCCACTACCCCGAGCAGTTCCCCTCCGGCTCAAGCTGGATGGTCTACACCGACACCGTCCCGCACGCCGTCCTCGCCGGCCAGTACGCGCTCGAACAGACCTTCCTCGTCTCCCCCGACGCGCTCGTCGCCCCCCAGCACTCCCCACTCAAGGTGCTGGAAGGGATCGCCGGAACGAAGCTAGTCTGAAGAAAAAACCTACCGCGGCGAACCCACGGAGGTCTTGTTAGGTGTTTCTCGGTTTTTGCGGTGAAGCCGCAGTCGCCTGGACGGCCAGTCCCAGTCCCGCGCTATCCTGAATAGGAAACCATCTTCAGATTAGAGACCCCATTCAGCATGAGTTCTTCAGAAATTCAGGTCCAGCTTCCCGACGGTTCCGTCCGGAAATTCGCCGCGGGCGTCACACCCTTTCAGGTGGCCGAGAGCATCTCGCCGCGGCTCGCCGCAGCTTCCATCGTGGCCCGCATTAAGCCGCTCCATCAACGTGCTGCCGTCGCGACTGCTTCTTCCACCAGTGGCGAAGAAGCCATGTATGCTGCCGAGGACGCCAGCGCCGAGCGGATGGTCGATCTCGCCACTCCGCTCACCGAGGACGTTGCGCTGGAGCTGCTGACCGAGAAGGACCCGGACGCGCTGAAGGTCGTCCGCCACTCCGCCGCGCACGTGATGGCGACGGCTGTGCTGGAGCTTTTTCCCGAGACCAAGCTGGGCCACGGCCCGGCGACAGATTCGGGCTTTTTCTATGATTTTTACCGCCCCACGCCTTTTACACCCGAGGACTTGAAGCTGATCGAAGGCCGCATGGCCGAGGTGGTCGCACGCGACGAGAAGTTTGTCCGCGAGTTCGAGCCGCGCGAGAAGGGGCTGGCCGAGTTCAAGGCCGACGGCGACTTCATGAAGGTCCACTTCATCGAGCGCTTCACCCACGAGGGCGAGGACATCTCACTCTACCGCAACGGCAAGTTCGTGGACTTTTGCCGCGGCCCGCACGTGCCCTCGACCGGGCGCGTGAAGGCCTTCAAAGTTACAAGTCTGGCCGGGGCCTATTGGCTCGGCGACGAAAAGAATCCGCAGCTTCAGCGCATCTACGGCACTGCCTTCTTCTCAAAGAAGGCGCTGGACGAGCACTTCGCCCGGCTGGAGGAGGCCGCCCGCCGCGACCATCGTGTTCTGGGCAAGCAACTGGACCTGTTTTCGATTCAGGAAGTCGCCGGCGCTGGCCTGATCTTCTGGCACCCCAAAGGCGCCATGGTCCGCAAGATCATGGAAGACTGGATGCGCGAGGAGTGTCTACGCCGCGGTTACGAGCTTGTCTACACGCCGCACGTCATGCGCAGCAAGCTGTGGGAGATCAGCGGGCACGCCGGCTTCTACGCCCAGAACATGTACACGCCCATGGAACTGGACGACGCCGAGTACCGGCTGAAGCCCATGAACTGCCCGGGCCACATCCTCATCTACAAGAACACGCCCAAGAGCTATCGCGACCTGCCCGCGCGCTACGCCGAGTTGGGCAACGTCTACCGGTACGAGCGCTCCGGAACCATGCACGGCCTGCTGCGCGTGCGCGGCTTTACCCAGGACGACGCCCACATCTTCTGCACGCCCGAGCAGATTGAGGACGAGGTGGTGGCCTGCATCGACTTCGCGCAGGCGGTGCTCAAGACCTTCGGCTTCAGCGAATTCAAGGTGGAGCTCTCCACTTGGGATCCCAAGGACCGCCAGAACTACGCCGGGTCGGACGACAAGTGGGACCTCGCCGTCGGCGCGCTCGATCGCGCCCTCACGCGCAAGGGCATCAGCTACACGACCATCCCCGGCGAGGCGGCATTCTATGGCCCCAAGATCGATGTGAAGCTGGTCGACGTGCTGGGACGCCTCTGGCAGCTCTCGACCGTGCAGTTCGACTTCAACCTGCCCGCGCGCTTCGAGCTTGAGTACGTCGGCGAGGACGGCGAGCGGCACCAGCCGGTCATGGTCCACCGCGCGCTGTTCGGATCGGTGGAGCGCTTCTTCGGCGTCCTCATTGAGCACTACGCCGGAGCTTTCCCACTTTGGCTGGCTCCGGTGCAGATCGGCCTCGTGCCCATCAGCGAGCGGCATTTGCCCTACGCGGAAAAGGTCCAGCAGCGGCTCCGCGACGCCGGCTTCCGCGTCGAGCTGGACGCGCGCAACGAGAAGATGAACGCCAAGATCCGCGACCTCACGCTGCAAAAAGTCCCTTATGTGCTGGTGATGGGCGACAAGGAGGAGGCGACCTGCTCGGTCAGCGTCCGCACCCGCGGCAAAGGCGACCAGGGCTCGGTACCGCTGGAGGAATTCATCGGCCAGGCAAAGGATCTGGTAGGAGAAAAATCACTTTCGTTGTGAATCTCGCTCCAGCTATTCCCTTATCGCAAGAAAGAGGTCCGCACGTGACGGGCCTCAGCATAAGCTAAACCGCTCTCTTGCCAGCGATCCGATTCTCTTTCGCTCCCCAGGCATTAACGCAAGCTGCAAAATAAGAAAACGCTGATGAGGCAGCGCACTGTAAAATACTAACAGTGGCATCCGCACAGAAGTTGATCACTCAGGCAGGATCGGGGACAGCGCCAGTCATCACGTATGTGATGTCGCAACTGACGAATCGTTCTCGCCGTTGAGTACGGCGGAGGCCCCATCCGTGGGGTAAGGATTTCCGAGGAAATG
>DASTXK010000385.1:0-5206 GCA_035765555.1 Acidobacteriaceae bacterium | reverse complement strand
AAAGTTATCGCCCTCTACATAGCCCACCGTGTGACCGGTGGCTTTTTTGCTCTTGCGCTCTTTTCCTGATGTGGATGTGCTGGATTGCCCGCCACGGACCAGGCGATGTCCGTTGCTCACCCACGAGGCGACGTGAGCGGTGAGAGCGCCGAATCGGACTTGATATTCGGGAGCGTGCTGTACCTTGCGAAGTACAACGTCATGCTTGAGAGCACCGGGAGGGAGCGCGTCGGAATTAGGAGCGTCATCTACACGCTCCGGCGCTTCCTCACTGTCGCAGACCTCATGGGACATAGTACGATTCAAATGACGATGCGCTACGCTCACCTAGCCCCGGAACACACTCAGGCAGCGGTGGACGTGCTTGTACAACGAACCGGCACCACAACCGGCACCGGCAAAAAGACGAGCAAGGCAAAACGTCGTAAGTGACTGAAAATAAACTGTGCGAAAGTGGCGGAATTGGCAGACGCACCAGACTTAGGATCTGGCGGGGAAACCCGTGGGGGTTCAAGTCCCCCCTTTCGCACCAGCCTCACCCTTCGCGCCTTTGCGCTACCCTATAGGCATTATGTCAGCCGCACACCAGCCCAAAGTCCACATCAATAAAGTGCCCGAGTACCGCGAATCCTACGCCAACAGCGTCCAGGTGCGCGCCAGCGTCTGGGACTTCCTGCTCAACTTCGGCATCGCGCATCAGGACACTCCCGATCAGGTCACGGTCGAAAACAGCTACGGAGTTTACCTCAGCCCGCAGCAGGCCAAGGCCCTCTGGAACATGCTCGGCCAGAACCTCGCCCAATACGAGCAGGCCTTCGGAACCATCGCACTTGAGCCGCAGGGACATCCCATGCCCGTCCCCACCGGCCCCATACATTAACCTGGCCCAATGCTGAAATTGGCGCGACAACGCGCATCCACGCCCGGGCAGACTACCCAGCCTTCGTTCTGGAAATACCCGCCCTTCTGGGCCGTCTTCCCTCTCGCCTTCGTCACCGTCTTTTTCGCGCACTGGCCTCTGCTGCGGCTTCCCTACTATTGGGACGAGGCCGGCTACTACATCCCCGCCGCCTTCGACTTTTTCCGCACCGGCTCCCTCATCCCCTACTCCACTCTCTCGAATGCCCACCCGCCGCTGCCTTCCATCTATCTCGCCGCTTTCTGGAAAGTCTTCAGCTTCTCGCCCTTCGTCACGCGCGCGGCCATGTGCGCCGTCGCCGCGCTGGCCCTCGCCGCTGTCTGGCGAATCGCACACGCTGTCTCGAAGCGGCCTACCATCGCGCTCGCCACCGTGGCGCTCACGGCGGCGTATCCCGTCTTCTTCGCGCAAAGCTCGCTCGCCCACGCCGACCTGTTCGCCGCCGCCGCCACGCTGTGGGCGCTGGCTTTTTTCCTTGACCGCCGAACCTGGCTTGCTGTCCTCTGCTTTTCGCTCGCCGCGCTCTCCAAGGAAACCTCCATCATCACGCCGCTCGCGCTCGCCGCATGGCAGGCCTGGACCGCCTTCCGTACCCGCTCCCGAAAGCCCGCCCTCAACGCCGCCCTGCTGCTCGTTCCCGTTCTCCCGCTCTGCCTTTGGTATCTCTACCACTTCCACCGCACCGGATTCATCTTCGGAAACCCGCAGTATCTCCGCTACAACGCCGAAGCCACGCTCACGCCCCTGCGCGTGGTCCTCGCGTTCCTGCATCGCGCCTTCCAACTAACCCTGCACATGAATCTCTTTGTGCTGGTGCTGCCCGCGCTCGCCGCCCTGCTGCTCGACCCGGCACCTGGCCCAGACGGCTCTCCGCGCCCAGCCATGCCCCGCGACGCCCGCGCCTTGATCCTGGTCGTGGTCTTCGCCAACGCCATTTTCTTTTCCATCCTCGGAGGCGCGCTCCTCACCCGCTACCTTCTTCCGCTCTATCCGCTTGTGGTTCTGCTTTGCCTGCACGCGCTCCGCCGCCGCCTCAATCTCTGGCCGTGGCTTGCCGCCCTCGCCGCTGTCGCCTTCGTCGCGGCGCTGTTTGTGAACCCGCCCTATCGCTTCGCGCCCGAGGACAATCTTGCCTACAGCGACATGGTTCGTCTCCAGCAGGACGCCATCGCGCAGATCACCGCCCACTACCCCAAAGCGAACGTGCTGACCGCCTGGCCCGCTTCCGATGAGTTGACCAAGCCCGAGCTTGGCTACGTCTCCCAGCCGCTGCGCGTCACGCCCATTCAGAATTTCTCCTTCCCGCAAATCCTGCTGGCCTCCCGCTCGCGCCAGACCTACACCACCGCCCTCATCTTCTCCACTAAATACAATCCGCCCGGATGGACCCTGAGCCTGGGCCGCCTCAACCAGCGGCTGGACGCGCGCTACTTCGGCTTCCACCGCGACCTCGACCCCGCCCTCATAGCCCGCATTCTTCGGGGCCGCGTCGTCTGGAGCGAGCAGCGCCACGGCCAATGGGCGGCGGTGCTGCATTTCAACCGCTCCCAGGCGCAGGAAGCGTACCTGCACGCCCCGGCAAATGTCGGCAAACTATAATCCCTTTGTGCGCTGGATGTTTCAATTTCGACGGCTCCTCCCTGTTTTGCTTTTGACCCTGTGCCTGCTGCCCGCCTCCGCGCGCTCGCAGGAACCCTCAGCCGAACCGGAAGCGGTAGCGCCCGCGCGAGGACGCCTCATCCTCATCCTTCCCTTCGAAAACAACACCGGCCAGCCCAATTTGGACTGGATCGGCGAGGGCGCGGCTGACATCTTCAGCCGCCGTCTCGACGCCGCGGGCTTCCTCACCATCAACCGTGACGACCGCCTCTACGCGCTCGACCGGATCGGCCTCCCGCCGGACTTTGGGCCTTCGCGCGCCACCACCATCCGCATCGCGCAGTTGCTCGACGCCGACTCGGTCATCATCGGCTCCTATAAGCTCACCGGTGACCAGTTCACCGCCAGCGCCCGCATCCTCGACATGCACAAGCTCGCGCTCACCAAGCAGCCCATCGAGCGGAAAGGCCAACTTAAGGACCTGCTCGACACCCTGAATGGCCTGGCCTGGGACGTGGCCCGCACCCTCGACCCCACCTATTCCGTCGCCGAGCGCACCTTCCTCGCCGCCGACGCACCGCTGGGCCCCGGCGCATTTGAGAACTACATCCGCGGAATGATCGCCGAGGCCCCCGCCGACCGCATCTCCCACCTGAGCGATGCCGTAAAGCTGTGCCCCACCTTCACGCCCGCGCGGCTGGAACTCGGCAAAGCCTACTTCGCCAATCAGGATTACCAATCCGCCGCCACCACCTTTGGACAAATGCCCAGAGACGCCCCCAACGCCCTCGAGGCCGACTTCGACCGCGGACTGGCCTTTTTCTATACCGCGCAATACCTCAAAGCCGAGGACGCCTTCGCCTTCGTCGCGACCCAGCTTCCGCTGGCCGAAGTCGTGAACAACGAGGGCGTGGCCGCCAGCCGCCGGGGCCGCGACGGCACCGCACTCTTCCGGCAGGCCATTGCTGCCGACCCGCACGACGAGGACTACCACTTCAACCTGGCCCTTGCCTTGCTCAAAAAGAATGACCGCGCCGGAGCAGCCACCGAAATCGAAGCCGCTCTCAAGCTGCGTCCCTCCGACAACGACGCTCGCCAAATCGCCGCCGCAATCAAAAAACCGGCCTCCGTCAAAGCGGTCTCCGCCAACTCCGGCGGCGACGATTCCCTGCCGCTCGAGCGCATCAAACGCAACTACAACGAAACCGAATTTCGCCAGGCCGCCTTTGAAATGGAACAGCTTCAGGCCGTGAACCTCGCAGCCCTTCCGCCCGAGCAGCGCGCCGCCAAGCTCGTCAAGGATGGAGACCAGTTCCTCAACCGTGGACTCATTCTCGAAGCCGAGCGCCAATACCAGGCAGCCCTGAGCGCCGACTCTTCCTCCGCGCTCGCGCATGCCGGGCTGGCCGTGGTCCGCGAACACAGCCAGGACGACAAGGCCGCCCGCGAAGAGGCCCAGCGCTCCCTCAGCCTCGCGCCCAACATCACGGCCTACCTCGTGCTGGCGCGCCTCGACATGGACGCCAAACAGCTTCCCGCCGCCGCCCACGACATCAGCGCCGCGCTCCACCTTGACCCAGCCAGCGCCACCGCCAAGAATATGAAGCAGAAACTGGAGGCCCAAGGGCAGCAAGTCCCATGAACGACCGTTTCAAATCCTCAAAGATATCCACCGGGTGGCCCATTCAAGCCCGCTTTTGGCTTGAGTGGGGAACACTCTCCCTCCTGCTGCTCGCCTGCGCGCTTTTTGCGACAAGCCCGGGATTTGCCCAATCCCCCTCCACTCCTCCCCGCGTCGTCGTCCTTCATCTTGACGACACCATTCAGCCCATCAGCCAGCAATATCTCGAACGCGGCATCGCCGAGGCCGCGCGGGAAAACGCCTCCGCCCTGCTGGTTGACCTCGACACCCCCGGAGGCATGCTCACCTCCACCCGCGCCATGGTCAGCAAGATTCTTTCCTCGCCGGTGCCGGTCATCGTCTTCGTTGCGCCCTCCGGAAGCCGCGCCGGTTCCGCCGGATTCTTTCTGCTCGAGGCCGCCGACATTGCCGCCATGGCCCCTGGGACCAACGCCGGGGCCTCCCACCCGGTCATCGAAGGCGCCAAGCTCGGCCCCATCATGAAGCAGAAGCTTGAGAACGACACCACGGCCTTCCTGCGCTCCTTTGTCTCGCGGCGCGGCCGCAATGTCGATGCGGCCCAGGACGCCGTGCTGAACTCCAAGTCCTATACGGAGAAGGAAGCCCTTCAGCTTCACCTCATCGACATCATCGCCGCGAACGACCGCGCCCTGCTCGACTCGCTCGACGGACGCAAGATCACGCGCTTCGACGGCGCGGTGCAAACGCTGCACACCCGCGGAGCGGTCCTCACCTATGCCGAGCCGACCCTGCGCGAGCGCATTCTCGACCGCCTCATGGATCCCGACTTCGCCGTCCTCATCCTCATCGTCGGCGCTCTGCTCATCTACCTTGAATTCCACGCCCCCGGAACCATCATCCCCGGCGCGCTCGGCACCGTGCTGGTGCTCGTGTCTGTTTTCGCGCTCAATCTGCTGCCCGTCAACTACGTCTCCGCCTTGCTCATCGTGGCCGACTTCATCCTCATGGTCCTGGAGGCCAAATTCCCCAGCCACGGCATTCTTGCCTCCGCCGGGGTCCTCGCCCTCATCTTCGGCACCCTCACG
>DASTXK010000384.1:0-2825 GCA_035765555.1 Acidobacteriaceae bacterium | reverse complement strand
GCGCTGGTGTACTACGTCATCACCTACGCGCTGGCCACGCTCGGCGCCTTCGCCGTTCTGGCCGCACTGGAAAAAGAAGGCGTCGACCAGATTCGAGACCTCGCCGGACTCGCGCGCCGCGCGCCGTTCCTCTCGTTCTGTCTGCTGGTATTCCTGCTGTCGCTGGCGGGAATTCCGCCGCTTTCGGGCTTCTTCGGCAAGTTCTACGTCTTCTCGGCGGCATACTTCGCGGACTCCGGCCTGCTGTGGCTGGTCTGCCTCGCCATCGCCATGAGCGTCGTCTCGCTTTACTACTACTTGCAGGTACTGAAGCAGGTGTACGTGCGCGACTCCGCCGCGGGCGACGCGCCGCTGGCAACCCCGCTGCTCACGCGAGTGGTGGTTGGATTCATCGCGCTGCTGGTCGTGGCTTTCGGATGCTTCCCCGGATTGCTGCTGAACTGGATTGGCAGCGCGCTCACCACGATCCCTCATTAAGGCCGCTTCACCTGGACTACGGACAATAAATCAGGTATAGCTTCGGTTACGGTCGAAGCCCGACAACAATACTGAGACTCCAATGAACACGACTCGAGCCGTAACGCGAAAGCGGGTCAATACTCCGCGCCAGGTGCTGCTTGCCAGCATGGTGGGCACAACCATTGAGTATTTCGACTTCTACATTTATGCGACGGCGGCGGTTCTGGTTTTTCCGCACCTGTTCTTTCCGGAGACCACTCCCGCCTCCGCCATGCTTGCCTCGCTCGCAACCTTCGGAATCGCCTTTGTCGCGCGCCCGGTCGGTTCCGCGCTTTTCGGACACTTCGGCGACCGCATTGGCCGTAAAACCACATTGGTGATCGCGCTCTCGTCCATGGGCGTTTCCACCGTCGCCATTGGACTCCTGCCTGGCTATGAAGCCATCGGCTTCGCCGCGCCGCTGCTGCTCGCCATCTTCCGCTTTGGGCAGGGAATCGGTCTTGGTGGCGAGTGGGGAGGCGCGGTGCTGCTCGCGGTTGAAAATGCTCCCGCGAAAAAGCGCGCCCTTTACGGAATGTTTCCTCAACTTGGCGCGCCCGCCGGCTTCATCCTTTCCGGAGGCGTCTTTTGGCTGCTCTCCAGTTTCCTTACCAACCGGCAGTTTCTCTCTTTTGGCTGGCGCATTCCGTTTCTCGCCAGCGCGGTGCTGGTTTTCCTCGGCCTCTGGGTGCGGCTCACGCTTACTGAAACTCCGGTCTTCCAGCAGGCGCTGCACGAGGGAGAAGCGCAACGCCTCCCCATGATGACGCTCTTCCGCCGCCACTCCAGGGCGCTGGTTGCGGGCATTCTGGTCTGTCTCTCCACCTTCGTTATCTTTTATCTCCTCACCGTTTTCGCGCTCTCCTGGGGAACGACCGCGCTGGGTTACGGCCGCAGCGAATTTCTGCTTATCCAGTTGCTGGCCGTGGTCTTCTTCGCGCTCACCATCCCCGTTTCCTCGTTCATCGCGGAGCGGGGCCGCCGCCGCACCATGCTCTGGGTCACGGTCGCCATTGGCGTTTTCGGATTCGTGATGGGCCCCATGTTCACCGCGGGATTGGGCGGCGCGTTCGCCATGATGATCGTGGGAATGGCGCTCATGGGA
The DNA here is from genome assembly GCA_035765555.1 of Acidobacteriaceae bacterium. GTDB lineage: Bacteria > Acidobacteriota > Terriglobia > Terriglobales > Acidobacteriaceae > Silvibacterium. Next base: position 1,222 of record DASTXK010000384.1, on the reverse strand, counting down.
CTCACCTACGGCCCGCTCGGCACCATCATTTCGGAACTCTTTCCCACCCGCGTCCGCTATACCGGAAGCTCCCTGGCCTTCAGCCTGGCCGGAATTCTGGGCGCGTCGCTCGCGCCGTACATCGCGGTGTGGCTGGCCCGCAACTGGGGACTCCAGTATGTTGGCTACTACCTGACCCTTTCCGCCGTGCTCACGTTTCTCGGCCTGCTCTGGATACGCGAGACGAAGGACGACGATCTCGCAGCCCAGGCCTGATCTTCTCTCCATTTCCGGGCGAGCGGGTGCATCTCACTTTGCAGAACACAGCCAGAACCGCCACAATCTGTACTGGGGGATTTTGCATGGAATTTCACATCCACCGCGCGATCCGCGAGCGGCTGAAGCTCAGTGACCTGCTTTTCAGCTACACGGGGAACGTGATCTTCGCCAACGTCGCGGCAAGCCGCCGACTGGCGCAGACACTGAACGAGTTGCGCGGAACAGAATCCGATCCCGAGCGCGTCGTCCATGCGGGCGCGCTCTTCGCCATGGGCCTCATTGACGAGCTGAACCACGCGCTGGTGGCCAGCTATCGCCGGCAGATTGATCCCGCTGTTTTCTCGCAGGCCCTGCAATGGTTCGCGGCACAGGCTAGGCCTGAAGACCTGGAAAAGCTTCTGCTGCAATTTACGGCGGAGTTCCCCAACACGGCCATTTTTCGCGGCGAGCTAAGCGCCGCGGAGTGGCTGAAAGGCTCAACGGAAGGACGCCCGAATCGCGAAGCCGCGCTGGAAGAGTTGATGATGTTGTGGCTCGCGAACGTCAATCCCGCCTTCAGCCGCTTCCGCGAATTGTTTGAGGATGCGGGCCTGAGGGAGCGGACGATTTATCAGAACGTCACGCGGACTTTTCCGGATTACTTCAGCACGCGGCCTCCGCTTGCGCCGGAAGTGGGCAGCCTGCTGGATGCGCTGCGCGCGCCCGTGCTGGCCTCGCCGGACTCGTTGACGGGGCAGCTTGAATTTAGTCGCGAGCGCTGGGCAAAACACATTGGTGGCGATATGCGGCGCGTTCTGCTGGCGGTGGACATTCTGAAAGAAGAAGACCTCGCCATCTGGCTGAGGTTCCATCCGCCCGGGCCGGACTGGCACCGCCACGCGCAGCCGGGCTGGGGCATGGCCGGGTTCGTTGGCGACGAGTTCATCGGCTTTGAGGAACAGTTCGGCAAGCGCCGCTACGCTCA
>DASTXK010000383.1:0-7580 GCA_035765555.1 Acidobacteriaceae bacterium | reverse complement strand
TTTACTCGGATTTCCGCGACTTTGCCCTGCTTCGGAGACTTCAGCTCGTTCTGCATCTTCATGGCTTCGATCACGACGATTCCCTCGTGTGCTACGACCGCATCGCCCGGCTGCGCCAGCACGCGAACAACCCGTCCCGGCATGGACGCTTTAATTGGGCGCGGGCCGTCCGCTCCGGAAGCATGAGCGCGGCGGGCCTTCAACGAGCGCGGGTCGTTCACGCTATGTGGAATGCGCTCGCCGCCAATCAACACCGCAGTCTCGCTCGCGCTTTCTTCAAGAATCACCCGCCAGGCGCGGCCATCCACAATTAGCGACAGAACGCCCGGCCTCAACAGCCGCGCTTCAACCGGAATGGCCACACCATCGACCGACGCGGTCTGCTCGCCCCGTGTGAAATCCACCACGCGAGTCCGGCCTGCGATCTCGATCTCCACCTTCATTACCGCAGGCCCTCCGCGCGCGCCGCGCTCTTCCATGCGTTCGCCGACTGCGTTGCCGCCGCTGTCGTCGCAGCAGGTCTTTGGCTCTCGAAAATCGCGGCCGCAATAGCAGCCACGCGCTCACGTTCTTCTGTAGAAATGTCAGGGCATTTTGGAGCAGGTTGCGCCAGCAGCCGTTCGAGATATCCGGTATCGATGCGCGCGGCCTGGAAGTCCGGATCGCGCAGAATGCGCCGGAAAAACGCGAGATTCGTCCGGATACCGCCGATCACGTACTCATCAAGCGCGCGCAGCATCCGCGTAATCGCCGCCTCGCGGGTGGTCGCATAGGCCACAAGCTTGGAGAGCATCGGGTCGTAGTCCATCGGAACGACCCAGCCCTCATAAATTCCGGAGTCTTCGCGAATGCCAGGGCCGCCGGGCTGGACGAGCCTTGTGATCTTTCCCGGCGAGGGGAAAAAGCCGTTGTCCGGGTCCTCGGCGTAGACGCGGCACTCAATGGCGTGACCTCGCAACTCGATGTCCTGCTGCCGCAGCGGCAGCGGCTCGCCCTGCGCGATACGGATCTGGAGATGCACCAGATCGAGCCCCGTCACCAACTCCGTGACCGGGTGCTCCACCTGGAGCCGGGTATTCATCTCAAGGAAATAGAAATTTCCCGCGTTGTCGAGCAAAAATTCAATCGTGCCGGCGTTGGTGTATCCGGCGGACTGCGCCAGCCGCACGGCGGCCTCTCCCATGCGCTGCCGCAGCTCCGGGCTGACGACGGCGGAAGGGGCCTCTTCGATCACCTTCTGGTGGCGTCGCTGCACGGAACACTCGCGCTCACCCAGGTAGATACTGTTTCCATGCTCATCCGCCAGCACCTGAATCTCAATGTGCCGGGGCCGTTCAATGAGCTTTTCGAGATAAACTTCGCTTGATCCGAAGGCCCGCTCTGCTTCGCTCTGCGCCGCCTCGAAGGCCGATTTCAGGTCCTCGTCGCGGGTCACAGCGCGCATTCCCTTGCCGCCGCCGCCCGCGGCGGCCTTCAGCATCACGGGATATCCGATCTGCGCGGCAACCGAGCGGGCTTCATCAAGTGAAGCCAGCCCTTTTGTGGATCCCGGAGTGCGAGGCATCCCCGCCCGGTCCGCCGCTTGCCGCGCCCGTGTTTTTGAGCCAAGCTCGCGCATGGCCGCGGCCGGAGGCCCGATGAACTTGATTCCCGCCTGCTCGCAAGCTTCGGCGAAGTCCGCGTTTTCCGACAAAAAACCGTACCCTGGATGAATGGCATCGGCTCCCGTCCGGCGAGCAATGTCCAATAACAGGTCACCACGCAGATAAGATTCGGAGGCCGGAGCCGGTCCGAGCCGGTAAGCCTCATCGGCCTCCAGCACATGAAGGGCCGCGCGGTCGGCGTCGGAGTAAACGGCAACCGGCGTAATGCCCATTTCGTGGCAGGCGCGCACCAGCCGAAGCGCGATTTCCCCGCGATTGGCGATCAAAACCTTCTTAATGGGGCGAAATTGTATTTGCAAAGGCAAAGGCCATTGTAAGGCAATTTCGAAACGATACCTCGAATCGGGCAGCCGAGCCAAACCTTAGCTGCCGAGACATTTTTTTGCCGGAATGCTACACTTTGCTTCTCTCCTATCCCCCGGGCCGGCAGGCCCTCTCTCCCCCAGAAAGTGATGGAATCGCCTTTACGGGACGATAAGGGATAAAGAGATGTCGGGCCAGAACAAAATTGACTTTTACGAGTTCCTGCAGATCAGTCCCCATGCGGACCAGGAGACGATCCATCGCGTCTACCGGTTCTTAGCTGCGCGTTTTCATCCAGACAATCCGGCATCGGGAGATCCGGAGCAGTTTTCGACCCTCACCGCCGCCTATGAGGTGCTCTCCGACCAGTCGCGGCGGGCCGAGTACGACTCGGCCCGAGCGAAGCAGACGCCTGCTGCTCCACCACTCTCGAACTCCATAGATTTTATGGACAGCGTGGCCGGCGAACGGAACCGCCGTCTGGCGGTGCTGGCTGTGCTTTATTTCCGGCGGCGCACCAGTCCCGTGTTCCCGGAAGTGTCGCTGGCTGATCTTGAGAAGCGAATGGGCTTTCCTCGCGACTACCTCGACTTCACCACCTGGTATTTGCAGAAGAAGGGCTACATTACAAAAGCGGACAACTCGGATTTCAGCCTGACGGCCTCGGGGGTGGATTTTGTTGAAACGCAGAGGGCGCAGATCCCAATCTTGCAAAAGTTGCTGACCAACGGGTCCGAACCGAACAGTCAAAATGGAAACGGCACGAACGGGCATACCGAAGAGCTTGAAGAGCCGCGCTTTATCGTGCTTCCTGACTCGACCCGCATCCGCGACCGCCGAAAACGTACAGAAGACCGCCGCCACGGTCCCCACGAGCGCCGCGGCGTGCATGATGACCACCGCCTGGCTTCGGGCGAAGATGGCCGAAAGCACGAGGGCATGGACCTGCCCATCAACTAAGAATCGTCTCGGGCCGCTCGCGCGTGGCAAGATGAAGTGTGGACCATCAACCGAAAATACTTGTCATTGCCGAGCGGGAGGCCCCGCAATTCGCCATGCTGGCCGATGTGCCGCATGTGTTGACGTATGATACGGCAGCTGCGGCGGCCATGCGCGATTCCGAGATAATTCTGCAGTGGTCGGGCACGCGCGACATGCTGCGCGAGGCATTCGCCGGATGCCCAGCCTTGCGCTGGATCCACTCGCGATACGCGGGCGTGGACAGCTATCTCTTTCCTAAACTGGTGAACAGCGATGTAATCCTCACCAACGCCCGGGGGGTCTACAGCCCGTCGCTCGGTGAATTTGTTTTGGCCGCGATTTTGTATTTCGCCAAGGACATTCCCCGCCTGCGCCGCGATCAGGCGGCGGGCAGGTGGGCGCCGTTTGAGATGGAGATGATCTCCGGACGCACCGTAGGCATTGTCGGCTATGGAGACATTGGCCGAGCGACAGCTTCACGGGCGCACGCCATGGGAATGAGGGTTCTGGCGACGAAGCGGCACCCTCCTGTACAGCCCGATTCACTGGTCGAGCGCTACTACCGCCCCGACGAACTCCACGCCTTGCTCGCAGAATGCGACTACGTTGTGGTTGCCGCGCCGCTTACTCCGGAAACCCGGCACATGATCAGCGATGCGGAATTCGCAGCGATGAAGCCCACGGCTGTTTTGATCAACATGGGGCGCGGGCCGGTAGTCGATACGGATGCGCTTGTCCGTGCGTTGGAGAGCGGGCGGATCAAGGGTGCTGGGCTGGACGTAGTCGATCCTGAACCCCTGCCTGCGGGCCACCCGCTATACGGAATGGAAAACGTGCTGCTCTCTCCCCACTGCGCCGACCAGATTGCTGGCTGGAAGGACGACGCGATGCGCTTCTTCCTGGAACAGTACGCGCGATTCACAAAAGGTGAACCACTGCTGAATGTGGTGGACAAGCGGCTTGGGTATTGATGCCGTCACGCCGCATCGTTCTCCGGGGCGATGGCCGGAACGTCTGCCGGAAGGTGGTCCTTTCCCTGTTCCAGCGCACGCAGCCACTCACGAATTTCGCCGCATAACGGCCTTGTGGCGATGCCTCCGAAAACCGCCGGACAGACTTCCAAGCGGCGCAGCGACCTCCGCAGAAGCGAGGCTGTCCCTATCGGATTCCCTGCATTGAGGTGGTGAAACGCTGCCGCCGTTTGGATCAGCGCCTGAAGAAAGCTCTTCTCCGGCTCCTGCAATTTCAACCAAACACTCTCCCAATGCTCGTGGGCAAGGAAAAATTCCGAGTTCCGGTAGCAGCGCAGGCCTTCGGCAAGCCCGCCGGAGCTCCAATCTAGTGCCATGCTTTCAGGATAGGCTGCGGCACCCGCCGGTCCGATAAAAAATGAGGGCGGACCTGCCGCCCCCCTTGACTGTCGCGAAAATGCGATCCGTTAGGCCGCTTTTCGACCCGTCCGCTTGGAAGGATCCTCTTCGACTTTGAGGTCTTCGCTGCGGACTTCTTCCTTGAAAGTCTCCGTGTCGGGAACTTCCTTCTTGCCCACCCGTACCTCCTCGCGCACGACCGGCTGTTTTTCGACCCGCGCCTGTTCTTCGCTCAGAGGTATCCGTATCTCCTTTTCCTGGAAGGAAGCGGACTCGGCCGGTCTTTCGCCGCTCACAGGCACGCGCTCCACGACCAGCTCTTCCCGCTTCACCGGAACTTCGACTGTCTGCGTGTCGGTATGGACTTCCTTCCGCAGGCGCGCCTCTCCGCGGCTCACGCGATCTGTATGAACGCGAAGCACTTCGCCGTAGAGTTGGACGTTCTGCTCTTCAAGGTCCCGGCCAGCCGTTGTTTCCGCCTGGCTATAGTCATAGGTGGAGGCCGATCTGCCGATATCGCAGCCGCTGCGCTCCAGGATTTGCCTCGCCTCATCCTCTCGTCCGTCAGCCGAAACCGTGACGATGGCGCCCTCGTCAGTGCTGTCAAACCGATGGCGAAGGTAGCGCGCCTGCTCGTCGTTAATGGAGAGCCCGCTCAGAGCGGTGTCCATGTCTTCGCTTCGATAGCTCGGCTCGTCGTACTGCTCCCCGCCGAAGAACTCCTTCACGCGCCCCCACCTGCCGGACTCATGGCGCTCTCCCGCTGCCCTCCGGTTCTGTTCTGTTGTCTCGTAGTCCCTCCCTTTGATCGCAAGTCCGATCTTGTCCCGCGAAAAACCCGCATCTTTCAACGCGCTGATTGCCGATTCCGCCTGTGATTTCGATGAAAAATATCCCGCAACTGTTTCGTTTCGACTCATGATGTACTCCGGCGGCAACCGGATGGTTGGGCGTTGCCGCGATTCATTTTGATTTGTCGTGATTTGCCTTGCCGGTCTTGATGCTCTTGATACGGTCTCAGGAGCTTGCCGGTGCGGGCGCGGCATCCGGATCGATCTCCGCGGCCCCGCATCCTTCCCCTCTTTTCTCAGATGCGAGGGTTTCGTCGCGGTTTGTGCGGGGCAAGTACCGGACGAGATTGGCGACACCGCAATTGCTTATTCATTTTTCGGAATCCGGCTATAATGGATTGTGCCCGCCAGGTACGTCCATCAAAAACAATTCAGGAAGGTGAAGCAGAAATGTCCTCCAAGTACATTTTTGTGACAGGCGGAGTTGTGTCCAGCCTTGGGAAGGGTTTGGCCGCGGCTTCCATTGGGTGTTTGCTCGAAAGCCGCGGGTTGCGCATCAACCTGATGAAGTTTGATCCCTACCTGAATGTCGATCCCGGAACCATGTCGCCGTTTCAGCACGGCGAAGTTTTTGTGACCGACGACGGCGCGGAGACCGACCTGGACCTGGGCCATTATGAACGCTTTACGCACGCGCATCTCTCGCGCGACAACAACCTCACCACCGGGCGCATTTACGAGCAGATCATCACCAAGGAGCGTCGCGGAGACTACCTGGGCAAGACCGTGCAGGTGATTCCGCACGTCACCAACGAAATCAAGAACGCTATGCGCAAGGTGGCGGCCACGAACGACGTCACGATTGTCGAAATAGGCGGGACGGTGGGCGATATCGAATCCCTGCCGTTTCTTGAAGCTATCCGCCAGATGCGGCAGGAGTTGGGCCGCGAGAACACAGTGTTTGTGCATGTCACGCTGGTTCCGTGGATCAGCGCGGCGCAGGAGCTGAAGACCAAGCCCACGCAGCACTCGGTAAAGGAAATGCTGTCGATCGGCATTCAGCCGGACATTCTGCTGTGCCGCACCGATCGCTTCCTGTCCCGCGAGTTGAAGAGCAAGATCGCGCTGTTCTGCAACCTGGAAGAGCAGGCGGTGATTACGGCGAAGGACGTGGATTCGATTTACGAGGTCCCGCTGACGTTTGCGCGTGAGGGCGTGGACGCGCTGGCGCTGAAGTATCTGCGGTTGGAGACAAGGGAACCGGACCTGAGCCGCTGGGAAGAGATTGTGCGCCGCTCCTATAACCCGGCGGACGAGGTCTCGATTGGGATTATCGGCAAGTATGTTGAGTACGAGGACAGCTACAAATCCCTGAAAGAAGCGCTGGTGCATGGCGCGCTGGCGCACAACCTGAAGATGCGTGTGACCTGGGTTGAGGCCGAAGGGCTGGAAGGTCCCGATTACGGCAACCAACTCGCGGAGTTCGACGGCATTCTGGTTCCCGGCGGCTTTGGCAAGCGCGGCGTCGAGGGAATGCTGAACGCGATCCGATACGCGCGCGAGAACCGCGTCCCGTACTTTGGCATTTGCCTCGGCATGCAGACCGCCTGCATCGAATTTGCGCGCAATGTGTGCGGGCTTACCGACGCCAATTCCAGCGAGTTCGATCCGGCGGCGACGCATCGCGTCATCTACAAGCTCCGCGAATTGACCGGCGTGGAAGAAATGGGTGGCACAATGCGGCTGGGCGCCTGGACGTGCGTCCTCCAGCCGGATTCGTTGGCGCACGCGGCCTACGGCGCGACGGAGATCAGCGAGCGGCACCGGCATCGCTACGAATTCAATCGCGAATATGAGGCGCTGCTGACGGGCGCGGGGCTGCGGATCACGGGCACGACTCCCGACGCGACTTACGTAGAGATCGTGGAGATTCCCGGGCATCCATTCTTCCTGGGTTGCCAGTTCCATCCTGAGTTCAAGTCGAAGCCTCTCGAGCCGCATCCGCTGTTCAGCGCATTTGTGAAGGCGAGCTACGCGAATCGCGTGGGCGAAGCCAAGGAGAGCGCTGCGGTTCCAGCGGCGAGGTAGGCATCCTCCAGAAGATTGCGAGTATTGCGAGGGCGTGGGATGCGCAGAACTATTTTCATTGCGTTCTTGGGCGTCGTTCTTTTGGGCATCGGAGTGGCGCAAAGCACAACTACCGACAGTCAAATGATCGAATATGATCGTCGACTCGCCAGCCATTACAAGACCGTTTTTCCAGCAGCGGGAGTCGTTCCAGATGCGAAGACCGCAAAGTCAATCGCATTGGCTGTTGCGATACCGATCTGGGGCAAAGATAAAGTTGATTCCGAACTGCCTTTAAGAGCGGGACTAAAGGGACATGTCTGGACTGTGATTGGAAATCCTCATCTGCATGGCGGTGAAACCGGCGGTGAGCTGGTTATCCAAATCGATAAGCGGACCGGAGC
>DASTXK010000382.1:0-17169 GCA_035765555.1 Acidobacteriaceae bacterium | reverse complement strand
CGATTGCCGGGCGAGCTCAATGAGGCGCGTGGTGCGCCAGGCTTGCTCCGGAGTGACTTCCAGTTTGGCCTTGCCCAGAATCGCGTCGCGCACGCTGGCGTAGATGCCGCGATAATCGCCCGGCGCGGTTTTGACTCTGCGCGGCGGCTTGCCCGGAACATACAGCGCGCCCCACTTCGATTCCGGCTCTTCGCCAAAGCCGGGATCGCTGAACTTCGCGCCCGCCCGCAGCGCGTCCTCCTGCGGGTCGAGTCCCCATTTCACGAAGCTGCCCTTGGTGCCGTGGACCACAAAGCGCGGCCCCGGCATGGCGGCGAGGTTCGTCCCGCGCAGCCGGGCGGTGATGCCGTCGAACTTCAGCATCACATCGAAGGCGTCGTCCACCACGGCATTTTCGCGGTCGATGCGAACGTCGGCCCAGACGCTCCCGGGATCTCCGAAAAGCGCGGTGGCCTGGTCGATGAGGTGCGAGCCCAAGTCGAAGAGCGTGCCGCCGCCGGGGCCGCCGCTCTCGCGCCACACATCTGTGCGCGGCTCCTCGCGGAAGCGGTCGAAGTGCGACTCATAGGTCACTACGCGGCCCAGCTCGCCCGACGCCAGCACCTGCTTCAGCGTGACAAAGTCGCCATCCCAACGGCGGTTCTGGTAGGCCGTCACCAGAATGCCCTGCCCGCGGGCTTCCTCAATGAGTTGCGTGGCCTCATCGGAGGTCAGAGTGAACGGCTTGTCGATGATCACATTGCGCCCGGCGCGGAGGCACTCGATTCCGTGCTCGAAGTGCGCGCCGCTGGGCGTGCCGACTACGACCAAATTGATGGAGGGGTCCTCCAGCATCTCCTCAATCGAGCGGGCGACCCGCACGCCGGGATGCGCCTTCGCCGCTTCGTCGCCGTGGCGCTGAACAATGCAGGCCAGCTCCAGCCCCGGAGTTTCCGCAATGACGGCCGCATGAAAGATGCGCCCCGCCAGCCCGAATCCAATTACGCCTGCGCGAATGTTTTCAGCCATGGGGCCATTGTCGCAAATGCAGGGCTCAGAGATCAGGGCTCAGGGCACAGGAATCAGAATTTGCCGCTAAATTTTCTTTCCAGAAGCGCTGTAGTTCATTCATTCTATTAAGGTTTCTGAAAACCTCGATTGCTCCAGTTCATTCATTCTATTGAGTTTTCTGAAAATTGAGGACGCTGTAGTTCATTGATTCTGCTGGGTTTTCTGAGAAATTTATTGGGGTTTCATTGGGGTTCGTGTTGGCCTCCTTTGGGCTTAGAGCGGATTCAGTGTTGATTTGCCCGCAAAGAAAATGCAGGTCCCTCGACTCCGCTCCACTGCGTTACGCTGCGCTCGGGATGACATCCTTTGTATTCGGGTACAGCAAAGTTGATTCTGCCCAAAAATAAAAAGGAACCGCAGCTGGCGGTCCCTCTCTTGATCCTTCTATTTCTATTTTATCAATACTAGGAAATTGAAATGCATTCGGCGGGAATTTTTGCCTGACCCTCGCTCCCAAAGTGGGAACCATCTACTGGGCGGCCTCCATCAGGAATGCTTTGTCATTTTTCTTATTGTCCCGGGGCCAGTGGATGCCGTAGAAATCGCCGTTGTTGACGCAGGTAATGTCGTTGATGCTGAACTGCGGGGATTGAATAATCCGGAGCGCCTCGCCGTCCGAGGGATCGACTGCGATGATAAGTTTTTTGCCGTTTGCCGTCCCATCCGTGGCTCGAACAAGCCAGCCGGTATCGGAGGGAACCAAAGACTCAGCCTCAAGTCCGACGGGCAGGTGGAGCTTTGTGCTTTCTACCGAGCCTCCGCGAATTGTGAAGACTGTGGGTTTGGAGCCGGGCATCAGGAGCAGAAGGGAACCGCGATAGTGGACGAACTGAGCGGCGACAAGGGTAAAGTCTAAAGGCGCCCCTTCCGGCATTGTTTTGAATTGGCCCTTCAACTCTTGCGGCGCATGGGCAACCATCGACTTGTTCGAGCCAAAGTCCTGATAGGTATCGATATAGTGATCCAATTCTCCGGAATCGTTGACGACCGCCAGGACAGGGGTCTGATTGGTGCGCTCAAGCCCGAGGAAGACGAACTTGCCCTCGCTCGTCGCGGCAAACTGTCTCGGCTCAAAGGGCAGATCAAGCGGGATTACATCGGGCGAGGAGGGCTTGCCATGAAAGTGGAGGATGAAATTTTTGCGGTACTTCCGCGCCTCGGGGGAGCCGGGCTTGGCATCGTGGTTGAGCAGGTCGTCGCCTTTCGCGGCTCCTGCAAGCACAAATAAGTCAGAGCCATCTGCATCTATCGCACTTGGCTGCACATTCACCAGGCCCATGATGGAGGACACCGTATAGTTACTTACCGCATCCTTATCCTTGGGAGACACGGCGATGACTTGTCTTTCACCCTTGGGAAGCATGATGGCATTGAGATAATAGGTGCCGTCCGCGCCGCACACTGGATGGCCCAGGAATGCAGCTGAGGCTGACAACGGAAGTCCGTCGCCGATTGGTTGGAAGTCGAGGGTTATCCGGGGTAGAACGTCCTGCTTTGGCTGGACCTGAGTGGTTTGCGTATCGTTCCGCGTGGGCTTGGCGTGGGGGGCCTGCGCGCCGCTCAGCGACGCACAGGTGATCCAGAATGCACTTACCATCAGGAGCTTCATCGAAAGTACCCTTTATCGCGCTCGCGTTACGAGGTTCCCTATGTCGGATGATAATGCCCGATCCGCTGACCATATTGGTTCCTGGATTTGTTCTGCGGAGGCGCTATTAGTATATGGAACGAAATCACCATTGCACGCGACGAGAAATACTTGGCTATGCAAGGCCAACTGCGCCAGTTCCTTATGCACCGCATCTGTAGTGTTCGGGGCTTCAATACAGTCAGCGGATCCTGTGGTATATATCTGAGGGATGACCTTATCGCAACATTTTGCCTGGGTTGAAGGATTATACCCGCCGCCATTTCCAACAAAGAATCCGGTATGGTTAGACATGTCACAGCGACAAGCGTACGTGGTAGGTTCTGCGCACTGAGCATAGGTTTTGCCAGAGCCGAATGCGAACGTAGCGACTAAAACCAGAAGAGAGAGGCCCACCTTATACATAGTTCCTCCTGAAACAGGTACCCTTGCTGGGCACCCGTTTTTAACGGCCCCAATGCTAGCAGAATAGTTGGGGGGAGGGCAAGAGAGATTTTGCGGCCTTTGATGAAATCAAAAATGAGCAGAGAGAATGTCCGACATCTTCGCCAGCTTTGGGATGAAGGCATAGCGAGCGGCAACGCGGAGCCGGTAAACTTCGCAAAATTCAGGGTGGAAGCACGGCTGCGGTTGCGTAAGGTCGCGCGAAAGAGAACTAAGCTCCTACCAACTCCTTCGCCTTTTTCGCCGACCCGTAGCGGGTCTTCACGTAGTCGTCCAGAATTTTCTTGAAGTCCTGAACGATGGTGTCGCCGCGGAGGGTGGTCATGAGGCGGCCATCAACGTAGACGGGGGCTTTGGGCTCTTCGAAGGTCCCGGGCAGGGAAATGCCGATGTTGGCGTGCTTCGACTCGCCGGGGCCGTTGACGACGCAGCCCATGACGGCCAGCTTCAGTTCTTCTACTCCGGGATAAACGACCCGCCAGGCCGGCATCGAATCTCGCAAGTAATTCTGAATCTGCTGGGCCAGTTCCTGGAAGTAGGTGCTGGTGGTGCGCCCGCATCCGGGGCAGGCCGTGACCTGCGGCGTAAAGCTGCGGATGCCGAGCGACTGGAGAATTTGCTGGCCGGTGAGGACTTCTTCCGTGCGGTCGCCGCCGGGCTTGGGCGTGAGGGAGACGCGGATGGTGTCTCCGATGCCCCGGAGCAGCAGCGGCGCGAGGCCGGCGGTGGAAGCAACGATGCCCTTCATGCCCATTCCGGCTTCGGTGAGGCCGAGGTGCAGTGGGTAGTCGCAGCGCGCGGCAAGCATTTCGTATACGTCGATGAGGTCGCGCACGCCGCTCACCTTGCCGCTGATGATGATCTGGTCGTGGCGCAGTCCGTAGCGCTCGGCGGCGGCGGCGGAGTCGAGCGCGCTGCGGCACATGGCCTCCATCATGACGTCGCGGGCGTCGCGCGGCTCGGCCAGCCTGGAGTTTTCGTCCATGAGGCGCGTGAGCAGGGCCTGGTCGAGCGAGCCCCAGTTGACGCCGATGCGGACCGGCTTCTGGTTTTTGACGGCGACCTCGATCATGGCGCGGAAGTTGTCGTCGTCCTTGCGGCCAATGGAGCAGTTGCCGGGGTTGATGCGGTACTTGGCGAGGGCCTGCGCGCAGGCGGGATACTTGGTGAGCAGCAGATGGCCGTTGTAGTGGAAGTCGCCGATAATGGGGACGTTGACGCCACGCTGGGCGAGGCCCTCAACGATGTGCGGGACGGCTTTAGCCGCGTCGTCGTTATTCACCGTAACGCGGACCAGTTCTGACCCGGCGGCGGCGAGCGCCGCGACCTGCTCAATGGTGCTCTGGGCGTCGGCGGTGTCGGTGTTGGTCATGGACTGCACCACGACTGGAGCGTCCGAGCCTACACGGACTCCGCCAACCATGACCGTAACGGTTTTTCTGCGCTGAATTTCCGGCATAGCTTCCTCAGCACCAGTTTACAGGCAAACGCGCCTCCCGGCCCCAGGCATGGAAATGCTTCACTGCACGTGTACAAGCTTGCTCAATTGCGGCGCACAGCCTCAACGAGGGACACAGGGGAAGCTGTCGGCACTACCCGTGTCATTCGGAACCCGGCCTCATTGAGCAGCGCTTCATACTGGGACGAATTCCGCTCCTCTCCTCCGGCGACGGTCAGCATAACCATATCGAGCATTTTGCCCGGGTGCGGGGCGTCACCCTCCGGAAGCACCATCTCCGCGAGCAGCAGACGGCTGGTGGAATCCATTGCGCGCCGGCAGTTGCCGAGTATGGTTAAGCACTGCTCATGGTTCCAGTCGTGAATAACGTGCGAAAGGATGTAGGCGTCCGCGCCGGCGGGCACGCGTTCAAAAAAGCTACCGGATTCAATCCGGATGCGGTCCGCCAAACCCCGCTCGCGGAGAAGCGGCGGGGCCTTCTCGACGACATGCGGCAGATCGAAAAGAATCCCTTGCGGGCCTGGATGCCGGGCAAGAATAGTGGTCAGCATGTTCCCCGTGGAGCCACCGACGTCCGCAATGGTCTGAAAGGCTGAAAAATCGTAAGCCGCGGCAATCGCGGGAGGCTCCATTCCATGAAAGCCCACCATCGCCAGATTGAATAGCGACGCCTGCTCCGGGTGCGAGGACAACCAATCAAAAACCGGCATACCGAAAGACCGCTCAAAGCCGGTCTTGCCAGATTGGACGGAATAAAGGAACTCGTCGAAACCACGCATCGTGATCTCCCCGCCCAACACGAATGCGGCGGCGTAGCTGGGTGTTCCAGACTTAAGGACCGCACCGAGCGGAAGAAGCGAGAACCGATGCTCCGCGTCTTCCGAATAAAATCCCAGGCTGGCAAGGCTCCGCATCACACGATAGAGTGCGGGCGCGTGGGTATTCGTGAGCGCCGCGAGTTCTTCGGCGCTTCGGGGTCCCTCGGTAAGAAGATCTGCCAGCTTTAACACGGCGGCCAGATGGACAAGACGCGAGGTCAATTGCGACAGAAGAATTTCAGCAATTTGAGCCTCAGGCGGTGGAGCGGCTATATCGGCTTGCACATCTGCGACAGCGGACATCATATTCTCCTGGGAGGAAATTTGCGCTGGGCGCGCTCTCGGCCAACAGCCTGGCAGAAAAGGGAATTATGCTGTTGGAACAGACCGAATTCTAGCACTTTGATTTCCAGTTCGCGCGATCCTCGGTTTGCGTGATGGACTATGGGCGAAAGAAATCGCCGGGTGAGGGAAAATGGATGACGATGAGCCGATGATCTCCCAGTTTCTTCAAGATACTTTTACCGCCGTCGATGATTACATCGACAGCCAGCTTGTGCCGTCGGACCTGGCGCTGGATTTTGCGCGGCAGACAAGCGAGGCCGCTGGTCTGCCGCAAATTGCGGTGACTCCGAGCCAGGGCAAGCTGCTGCATCTGCTGGCGCGCAGCGTGGGCGCGGTGAATATTCTGGAGATCGGCACGCTGGGCGCGTACAGCACCATCTGGCTGGCGCGGGCGCTGCCCGAGGGCGGGCGGCTGGTGACGCTGGAGGCTGACCCAAAGCACGCCGCCGTCGCGAGGGGCAACATCGCCAACGCGGAGCTGTCCGACAAAGTTGAGCTGCGCGAAGGGGCCGCGCTGGATACCTTGCCGGAACTTGCGGCGGAGGGGCTTGCGGCCTTCGACTTTATTTTTATCGATGCGGACAAGGAAAACAACGCGAACTACTTTGAGTGGGCGCTGAAGCTATCGCGTCCGGGCAGCATGATTTTTATCGATAATGTGATCCGCGAAGGGGCGGTTGCCGATGAAGCGAGCGACGATCCGATGGTGGTGGGTGTTCGGCGGCTGAATGAAGCGCTGGCGAAGGAGACGCGCGTCATTGCCACGACAATCCAGACGGTAGGCGCCAAGGGCTACGACGGATTTACGCTCGCGCTGGTGCTGGGTAACGGCCCTAGCTGATTTTCAGGACGGCGGCGCCGTCGATCGCGTCGCGGCGAACGGCGTCGAGCGCGCGGTTTGCGTCTTCGAGCCGGAAGATCGTAGTTCTGGGCTGGATTTTGATTTCACGGGCGAGGGCCACGAATTCGCGCGCGTCTTGACGGGTCATGTTGGTGACGCTGCGCAATTGACGCTCGCCCCATAAAAGCGAGTCGTAGTCAAACTGCGGAATGCGGTCGAGGTGGATGGCATTGATGGCGACGACTCCGCCCTTGCGCAGAGAGGCGAGGGCGGCGAGCACCACGTCTCCGCTGGGAGCGAAGGTGACGGCGCGGTCCATCGCTACCGGAGGCTGGTCGAGCGCGTCACCCACCCAGACTGCGCCCATCTTGCGCGCCAGCGCGCGATGCGACCTGCCCCGGGTGGCGACGTAGGTTTCGCAGCCCCAGGCCCTGAGGACCTCAATCGCGAGATGCGCGGAAGATCCGAAGCCAAAGATGCCCACGCGCTCGCCGCTATCCACGCCCGCCACGCGCAGGGCGCGGTAGCCGATGATTCCGGCGCAGAGCAGGGGAGCGAGTTCTTCCGCGGGGGCTTCTCCGGGCAGCGGGATCAGGAAGTCGGCGCGGGCGGTGGCGTATTCGGCGTAACCGCCGTTTACGGAATAGCCGGTAAATACCGGATGGTCGCAGAGATTTTCCCGGCCTTTGCGGCAGAGCGGGCAGGTGCCGTCGACACCGCCGAGCCACGACACGCCGACGCGCTGACCGAGTATTTTCGGCGCGACTCCCGCGCCCACGCGCTCCGCCCGGCCAACGATCTGGTGGCCCGGAATGACGCGGTCGCGCAGCGGCTTCAGTTCTCCCATGGCGATGTGAAGGTCGGTGCGGCAGACGCCGCAGGCCTCGACGCGCAGCAGGACTTCTCCAGCGCCGGGTTTGGGTGCGGGCAGTCGTTCAAGCTTCAGCGGCGATTCGCTTCCGATAGCGGACGAATGCAGGACGGCGGCGCGCATGTTCCTCTATGATGCTTGTCCAACTGAAGGCAACTGTGTGATGGACAGAAGGTTCCCATCCGGATCTTTGAACCAGCCGATCAGCGCCCCGCCCGGAGCCTGCCACAAACCGTCTTTATCCTGCGACAGGCCCGGATATCGCTCAAACACGATTCCACCCCCGGTCATATTATTTGCCATCGCCCGCGCGTCCTGGACCTGCCAACCGAGGACCGTAAACGGCTGCGGCGTGAACCCGGAAACCAGAGTCGCGCGCAGCATGACGCCCTCGACATCGAAGACCAGCGCGAAGGGGTCTTCCGACACAAGCCGAAGTCCCAGCCTGTCCCGATTAGAAGGCGCGCGCCTTTTCGGCATTGGATACCGGAACAAACGTCATGAGACGATTTCCTTCAAACATTGCGCTCCTCCCTTCGGTATTCACGCAGGGGGAGATCCTGTTCCTTCTACTCCTTCGCCGGAACTCCGGTCTGCCGGTTCAGGGATTCGCGGACGAACGCTTCGGCATTTTCAACGCCACACTCCATGCCGCGAAACCGCATCATCCGCTCGTGCAGAGGCCAGAAGGTGGTTGCCGGCTGCTGGCTGACATGAGCAAAGCAGGCGGACTTTTTGATGCTCTCCACTGAGGAAATGTCTACATACTCAGTTGGATGGAAGTTTTGCGTCTGCTCGCCGAGATCGACCTCGAAATAATAGAGATCGAACTTGCGGCCGCTGTCCAGCCAGGCATCGTAGGCGAGCAGCGATGCGGCGCGGTGGTCGCGATGCGTGTCGATGGGCCAGTGCGTGAAGACGATGTCGGGATTTTGGGCCGCGAGAAGCTTTTTGAAGTCGGCGTATCGCGTATTGTCGACTTCGGAGTCGCCGTCGATCTGGCCTGCAAAGATGGGCTTCGCGCGCAGAATGGCGCAGGCCTTTTCCGATTCCGCTGTTCGGACGGCGGCGGCTTCGCGTGCGGACTTTCCAGCGATGCCGGCCTCTCCGCGTGTGAGATAGAAAATGGTGACGTTGTGGCCCTGCTCTGAATAAAGTGCGATGGCGCCGCCGCATCCAGACTCGGGGTCGTCGGGGTGCGCTCCCACAACCACGATGTTCAGCTTGCGGCTGATCTCCGCGGCCCTGAGCGGACGGGGCGCGACGATTGAAGCGGCCAGAATGGAGGACGCCTCCAGCATCTCTCTGCGCGAGATCTTCCCCAATTTGTGCTCCCCGGACAGGTGGTTTAAGCCTATTATCACCCTCTTTTATGAGCTTGAATCAAAAAGAAATAAGTGCTGGATGCCACGGGCATCCTCTTGACCTTCCACCTCGAAATCGAGGACAATTGTTCTCGGAGGCGAGAGATCGCTTATGGCCACGATTCTGGCTGCTCCCAACGTCGCCGGATACTCCTTCGACCAGGCTCCGGACCTTTCCAGCGCTGAAGATCGGCGCAAGCTGAGCGAGAATGCGATCAGGGTTTTTGTGAATATCGCGCGGAAGTGGGACCTGAATGAGGCCCAGGCGCGCGGGTTGCTGGGCGGCGTGGCGTCGTCCACCTTCCACGCCTGGAAGACGCGGCCCAAGGGCAAGCAGCTTGACCAGGACACGCTGACGCGCATCTCGCTCGTGATTGGCATTTACAAAGCGCTGAACATTTATTTTGGCAAGCCGTGGGCTGACCGCTGGATTACGCTCGCAAACCGCGGGCCGCTTTTTGCCGGACGCGCTCCCATCGATTACATGCTCCACCACGGCCAGCCGGGAATGGTGGAAGTCCGCCGAATGCTGGATGCATGGCGGGGCGGCCGTTGACGCCTCCCGTCCGCGAAGTTCATTACTCGGGGATGCACCGGCTGATTCCCGCGCGCTACAGCGAAACCGGGACCGTGCTGGAAGAAGTGGCCGAGGATGAGGCCATGCTCGCCGACGCGGCGCGGCTGGATGCCGCGACCAATGAGCGCATTCAGGGAGAGCTTTACGGGCTCGGAGGCATCAGCAATTTTGAGTTGGTGTATGGAATCCCCGGGTCGCAGATTATCCGCGCGGCCTTCCTCCATCCGGGGCCGTTCGGCGGACGCTTCAACGATGCCACGCGCGGCGCCTGGTACGCGGCGAAGAGGGTGGAGACCGCCGTCGCGGAAGTCGCGTATCACAAGGCGAAGCGGCTCTCGGAGATGGAGGTGTTTGGGCTTCCGGGCGAGCGGCCTGATGAGGAAGTGTCCAGCTACGACGACTGGCAGGCGGATTTTCATGGCCCGTTTCACGCGCTGGAGCCGGCGAAAGACTACGCCGAACTTTTGCATCCGGAACCTGTTCCGCAGTGCTATGCGCCCTCGCAGGCGCTGGCGCGGCAACTCCTTGGCGAACAATCCAACGGAATTCTTTATTCCAGCGTGCGCCACAGGGGAGGCGCGTGCCTGGCCTGCTTCCGGCCCGCGCTCGTGTATCAGCCACGCAGGGCGGAACGTTACGAGCTGCGCCTGCGGGCCACGGCGAGTGGATATCAGAGAAGCGTTCGAGCGGTTTGAGAAAGATTATATCTTTTATGGTATATTAAATGAAGTGGACCGTAGAGACCCTGAACGAGGTTGTGGATGCGAAATTGGAAGCTCTTCCCGCGGATATGAGGGCGAGACTCGCGCGCATTGCGGCCCTCATTGAAGAAGTGGGCCTTGAACGGGTGGGTGAACCACATGTAAAGCACATCGAAGGCCGTTTATGGGAAATGAGACTCACAGGTAAGAGCGGTATTTCCCGCGCGTTCTACGTTGCCGCGACAGGACGCCGGATTGTGATTGTACGTGCATTTGTAAAGAAGAAACAGAAAACACCGCGCCGAGAAATAGAACTGGCGCTCGCCCGCGCACAAGATGTTCGTTAAGGAGGTATCGATGGCGCGTATTACCGAGTTGCATCGCAAATGGATGAAGGAACCAAAATATCGGAAGGCATACGATTCTCTTGAAGACGAATTCGCTGTTGCAAAAGCGGTCATAGCGGCCCGTAATCGCGCGGGGCTAACGCAGACTGAGCTGGCCCGCAAGATGGGAACGACACAACCGGTGGTCGCAAGAATGGAAGGCGGACGGATACAGCCGTCCTTGCGGACGCTGAAGCGACTCGCCGATGCAACGGGTTCCAGACTCATGATCCGGTTCGAGCCTGACCGCGCGGGCAGAAGCGTTGGATAGCGATACTGATGTAGTCTGAAAGGAATCAATGGCCGTTGTGGCCCTGTAGCTCAGGTGGATAGAGCGACGGTTTCCTAAACCGCAGGTCGGAAGTTCGAGTCTTCCCAGGGTCACCACTTTTCATCAGGGCGTTGCCGGAGTGGCGTGGCAGACCCCATAGTCTTTCGCCAACTTCTTCACCACAAATTGCCGTTGTGTACCGTTGGCTTTTTTCTTATGCCCTGAAAGCCTCACGCGCTCTCCCACTTTGAGGTCCGCAGTGTCACCGCTGAGCACGTAATTTCGCTTGTCCCCCTCGTTTGTCATCTGCAGGCCGTCCGCGCTGGATTCTACGCAGCCTTTCAGAATGTGGGCGTGATGCTCGTGGATGGCGAAGAATGTGATGGCGCCGATACCGGCGGCCGCGCCTGCAATTGCGCCATAGACCTGGGCGCCGGAGGGACCGATGTTTCCGAGGTCCCATCCCGGGCTCTGGTTTTGCGCATTAGCGGATGGAGCGATGAGAAGGAAGGTAAGAGGGATGAGCAGAGAAATCAACGAAGGTTTCACCACGGCGGCGGATCTCATTTCGTGAAGAAGATTTTGGCCTGGGGGCCTCCCTTCAGCAGCGGATCCGGATGTTGGGAGGGAACGGCGGGAATTAAAGGCCCGGTTAGCGGGATTGTCAAGGACTAAATTTATGGCCGGTGACGTAATCTTGCTTGATTATCAGGACTATCACTGAAGGGGGCCAGATATGATATCCATGCACAATCCTCCGCATCCTGGACGGATTCTCAGAGAGTGGCTTGAGGGACGGTCTGTGACCGGGGTGGCCAACCATATTGGAGTTTCGCGTGTGGCCCTGTCGCGTGTTTTGAATGAGCAGGCCGGAATCTCCGCCGAGATGTCGCTGCGTTTGTCAGAGGCCCTCGGCACGTCGCCCGACCTTTGGTTCAAAATGCAGACTCAGCACGATTTCTGGCAGGCATCGCGAAAGAAGCGGAAGAAAATCGCTCCGCTGAAGCGAGTCGCTTGAAGTAGACTGGAACTTCGACCTGCCGCCGGCGCATTCCAAGCCCGCGGCGCAACCCATAACCGTAACGCAGCAGGATGCTCGGGAAGGCGGTGTAAATCCGCCACTGCCCCGCAACTGTAAGCGCGCCGTGCCGCGTCTTGTAGGCAAAGAGCGGCCGGAATGGTCCGGAACGTAAGCCCACTGGAGCCGTGCTCCGGGAAGGGAATCCGCACCTCGCGCAAGTCAGGAGACCGGTCCTGTTGTGCTCCGGCACTTTCAGCAATGGAAGCGCCGCTACCGCGTTCCGAGGGGAACGGAGGATTCTATGACCCATCTTTTGCGGCATGCGCGCCGCGCGCTGCTCTTCGTCAGTACTCTCCTTTTTGTCGCCACGTCCCATGCTGTCACGGTCCACGGAACCGTAACCGACGCGGTGGGCCGTCCTGTTTCCGATGCCACGGTCGCGCTGGTGGAGAACGGAAAAGTTGTTCTGAGCGCGACATCTCATGCGGACGGAACCTACCAGCTCAGCACGGGATCTTCAGGCCAGTTCTATGTGCTGGCCGCGGGCAAGTCGTTTCGCCAGGTCACGACGAAGGCTTTTTACGCGGGCGCGCTCGACTCCGTTGAGCAGGACGTTGTGCTGGAGCCCGAATGGGTGCGGCAGTCCATTGTGGTGACGGCGACAGGAACGCCGACCCCGCAGGCGCAGGTGAGCGCCTCTGTCACGACGATTCCGGAGAATGATTTCCGCAACCGAGTGGATATGGTTGACGCGCTGCGCCAGGTTGCCGGATTCAATGTTGTGCAGAGCGGGCAGCGCGGCGGCGTGTCGTCGGTATTTATTCGCGGCGGCAGTTCTGACGCGAACAAGGTGCTGCTGGACGGCGTGCCCATCGAAGACATTGGTGGGGTGTTTGATCTTTCCGGCTTATCGAACACGGGCATTGCGAGCGTTGAGGCGTATCGCGGGCCGAACAGCGTGCTGTATGGCTCGGACGCTTCGGCCGGAGTGATCGCCTTTACCACGCCGAGGGGCAGCACGCCGTTTCCCTCGCTGCTGTATGAGGCTGATGCGGGGAATTTCAGGACTTATCGGAACCAGATCCAGCTTGGCGGGACGCATAGCAAGCTGGATTACTACGGCGGCTTTTCTGATTTCCAGACACAAAACTCCGTGCCGGGCGATGCGGCGCATCTGATTTCCGAAGCCGCGAACCTGGGCTATGCGTGGTCCAGCCGGACGCAGCTTCGCGTGACCGCGCACAACAATGACAACGCGAGCGGGCTGCCCGGGACTTACGCCTTTTGGGGAATGTCCAATGACGGCAAGGAGTCGGACCAGAACACGTATGTGGCGGCGAGCATCGACCACAACTTCATCGATCGCTGGAACGGGCTGGTGCGCTACGGGCTGGCGCGCAAAAGGGAACAGACCGTGCAGTGGTATCCGGCAGGCAACTTTGTGGATGACCTTTACGGCGGCGATTATTACGGCAATCCAACCACGATTACGGGCGCGAATGGCTACTCAGTGACGGGGCAGGCGGTGATGAATTACGCGGGAACGTATCCGTCGAAGGGCGATCTGGTTTCGAACCGCGATAATCTTTATGCGCAAACCGGCTACGACTTCACGCCACATTTTGGAGCAGTGGCCGGGTTCCGCTTTGAGGACGAGCGCGGGGCCGTGCATGAATGGCAGTACGGCATTGACGAGACGCTGGAGCGCGCGAACTACGACTACATGTTGGCGTTCAATGGAGACTTCCAGCAGAGGGTGTTCTTCTCGCTGGGCGGAGGCATCCAGAAGAACCAGCTATACGGAACGCAGGGCACGCCTCGCATCGGAGTGTCGTTTTATCCGGTGCGGCCCGGCTCGGGCATTTTTCACGGAACGAAGATCAACTTCAACTTTGCGAAAGGCGTGCAGGAGCCGAACATCAGCGACCAGTTCGGATCGCTCTACAACTTTCTGCTCGAGCACGGTGGGCAGAGCACGGTCGCGCAGTACGGCATTCGCCCCATCGGCGCGGAGGAGTCACGCACCTACGACGGCGGCGTGGAGCAGAGTCTCTTCAGCCAGCGCGTCACGCTGCGCGCGACGTATTTCCACAACGAATTTGGAAATCAGATCGAGTATGTTCCGGCCAGTGTGGTGCCGGCGCTGCTGCCGCAGCTTTCGCCTGAGCAGCAGCAGGCATTGCAGGCGTTTTTGAGCAGTCAATTTGCCTACGCGCTCACGCTGAATTCGATGGCGTATCGCGCGCAGGGCCTGGAGGGCGAGGTTGAGTACGGGGTGGGGCGCAACATTTTTGTGCGCGGCGGATACACCTATCTGGACGCAGTGGTGCAGCGGTCGTTTTCTTCTGACGCGCTTGGGCCGAGCTTCAATCCGCAGTTTCCGGATATTCCCATCGGGGCCACGTCACCACTGCGCGGAGCAAGGCCATTCCGGCGGCCCGCGCATACTGGATTCACCACGGTCAGCTACACCAGCAACCGGTTCACGCTGGTAGGCACCGGAGCCTATGCCAGCCGGAGCGATGACTCAACCTATCTGACGGGAGCCACGCCCGCCGGAGATAATTCGCTGCTACTGCCCAACCGCAACCTGGACCACGGCTACGCGAAGATTGATCTGGGCGGGAGCTACAACTTCAATTCGTGGAGTGGCATTTACGCGCAGTTGAATAATCTGCTGAGTCAGCAGCACATCAGCCCCATCGGGTATACGTCTCTGCCGTTCAATATGCGGGTGGGCGTGCGCTTCACGCTGGGGCACTTACCGAGACCGAAATAAAAGCAGAAAGCCCGCTTGCGGCATTCCGGGAGCGGGCTTTTTATACGGCGATCCGGTTCAGAAGCGGTCGCAGGAGTTGCGCCGTTGGATCACCAGTGTGGTGGGCCGAGGGCAGCAGGGCCGCGCCCGCGCCGCTCACGATGAAATAGGCGAGGATAAGCATGATGATGAGCGCGATTCCCGAGAGGATGACAATGAGGAGGAAGTTCGGTCCTTTCGGGTAAACCTTGTAATTTGCTGGAGAAGGCAGATCACCCATATCGCGTGGGATGCGAAAGCGGGGCGAATCGTTTTCTGTGAAGCTTATGCCCGCTTCAGTTCGCGATCGGCGCCCATGCGTACGCTGACGACCTTCGACACGCCCGGTTCCTGCATGGTGACGCCGTAGATCATGTCGCCGGCGGTCATCATTTTTTTGGAGTGCGTGACGATGATGCACTGCGTTGTGCCGGACATTTCGCGCAGCATCTCCGAGAGGCGGCCGACGTTGGTTTCGTCGAGCGGGGCATCCACTTCGTCGAGCACGCAGAACGGGCTGGGCTGGTAGCGGAAGATGCCGACCAGCAGCGAGAGCGCGGTGAGGGCCTTTTCTCCGCCGGAGAGCAGCAGCACGTTTTGCAGCTTCTTGCCGGGCGGCTGCGCCACAATGTCGATGCCGCTGTCGGCGGCGTTCTCCTCGTCGGTGAGGCGCATCAGCGCCTGGCCTCCGCCGAAGAGCTGCGAGAAGGTTGCGGCGAAGTGCTCGTTGATGCGCGCGAAAGCCTCGTCGAACTTGGTGCGGGAAATCTGGTCGATTTCCTTGATGGTGGCCTGCGTGTTCTCGATTGAGTCGAGCAGGTCTTTGCGCTGCGTTTCCAGAAATTCGTGCCGCTGCGCTGTTTCCTTGTATTCTTCAAGCGCCATCATGTTGACGGGGCCCATCGACTCCAGCTTTTGCTTGAGGCCGCGGCAGGCTTCGTCTTCGGTGGCGAGCGTTTCGCCTTCAATGCGGGCGATCTCAGCGTCCACGCGCAGGGCGGCGGCTTCGGTCGCAAGGTCGTTGAGGCAGGTCTCTTCCAGATGCGCCAGTTCGGCTGCAAGAGTTGCACCGCGCGTGCTGCGCTCGCTGCGCGCCTCGCGCAAAGCGTCGGTTTCAGCGCGCAAGGTCTTAAGCTGCGCTTCCATCTCCGCGAGCTGAGCGCGCAACTGTGCCGCTTCCTCAGTAAGGCGCGCGGCTTC
The DNA here is from genome assembly GCA_035765555.1 of Acidobacteriaceae bacterium. Lineage (GTDB taxonomy): Bacteria > Acidobacteriota > Terriglobia > Terriglobales > Acidobacteriaceae > Silvibacterium. Next base: position 1,376 of record DASTXK010000382.1, on the reverse strand, counting down.
AGCGAGGGCGCTCTCGCGCACGGTGGCCAGACGCTCGCGGTCCGCAGCCAGTTGCTCATTTTCACGCGCGCGCTGTTGTTGCTCGGCTCCAGCGGCGGCGAGCTGCTGCTCGACCTGCGCCACACGCTGCGTTAGCTCCGAATACATGCGATCGATGCGCGAAAAGGACGACTCCGCTCCGCGCCGCCGTTCCTCCAGACCAGCCAATTCCGCCGAAACCTGCGCCGCCTGCTGCTGGGCCTCTTCGCGGGCCTGGCGAAGGCCGTCCACAGTGCGCTGCAACTCGTCGAGCGCGGCTTCCGCCTGCTGATGCTGCGACTCCAGTTGCTGCGCCTCTTCGCGCTTCTGTTCAATCAGCGTTTGCTTCGCGGCGCGCGCGTCCTTGTTGCGTTCATTCTGGAGGGTCCAGTCCTGCAACCGCCGTTCGAGCCGCTGAACTTCGGAGTCCATCTGCCGCAGCGCGGCGGACTGGTTCGCGCTCTCGCGCTCTGCTCCTCGTAGCTCCTCGCTCTTTGCGTCGAGCAGGCGGGTCAATTCCGAAAGTTCTTTGGCGAGCGATGCGGCAGCGATTTCTGCCTGACCGAGCTCGCGATCCACCGCGTCGAGTTTGCTCTGGGTTTCGCGAAGCTCGCGCTTCAGCGCGAGGGGGCCCTCCGCGCGGGGCTTGCCGCCGGTGACGGTAACGTTGTGGAAGCATTCGCCTGAGGGCGCGAGGAAAAATGCCTCCGGATTTTCAAGCGCCAGCGACCGCGCCGTGCCGGAGTCTTCCGTCACGTATCCATCGCGCAGCTTGGGCAGAATCACTTCCAGCGAGCGACCAAAGCCGTCGAGTACGCGGATGCAGTCCTTGAGACGGACCACGCCCTGCTGCTGCTCGTGGCCCGGGCCAATGCCGTCCGCCGCGAAAGAGAACTTAGCCTGCGAGTCCTCTGGATGGACAAGGAATGTCGCGCGGCCATCGACGCCGGTCTTCAGCAGACGCATGCCCTCGTCCGCCGCGTCCCAGCTTTTCACCACGATGTAGTTCAACTCGTCGCGCAGAAATTCATCGACCACGCTTTCGTATTGGCCGTTGACCTCAAGGAAATCGGCCAGCGTGCCCACAGGCGCAAGTCCGCCGCCGAGGGAGTTGGATTGGAAGAGTTTCCGCACGGTGTCGGTCGAGTAGCTGTGCTCGCGGATGAGCGCGTCGAGCGAATCGCGGCGTCCAGTCAGCGTGGCGCGCTCGGCCCGCAGCGCATCGCCGCGCCGCTTGGCTTCGGATTCGTCGTTGCGCTTTGAGGTAATCTCCGCGCGCAGGGTGGCGATTTCGCTCTCCAGCCGCTTCAGCATTTCGGTCACGGACTCGAACTTGATCGAGACCTGCCCGCGCTCCG
>DASTXK010000381.1:0-2433 GCA_035765555.1 Acidobacteriaceae bacterium | reverse complement strand
ATGTCTGGAATCTCTATCGCAGCCAATTGAGCGGGAACACGACTATGAACGATTGGATCTCAGTGGTGCGGCCGGACACGATTGTCCTGGTTTACGCCGTGCTCCCCAGCGGAATCGCGGCGTGGTGCCGCAGAGGGAATTCGCTGCGGGGGCGGGTGCTGCAGGTCAGGCCTGAGGACGTGGAACGCGATGCCCGAACGCTGACCCGTATGGCCGCATCGCCCCACTCGAACTCTCAGGAACTGACAGCGGTCGCCGAAAGGCTGCGCCGCGTATTACTGGACCCCTTCCACGGCGAGATCTCCGCGAATGCGCCGCTCCTCATCGACGCGGATCAATGGCTTTCCCTGATCCCTTTCAGCCTTCTGAGCGGCTCGTCCGTTCTCTCGCCTGGAACGGGCAATGCGACCGCGCTCATATCCGGCCTCCTCGCCGCGAAACGCGATCCGGCCGAAAAACCGCTTTCTTCTTCCAGCCGCGCGTTGATCGTATCCGTTTCCTCCGGGCTGGCGCCCGGCGGGGACCGCCTTCCAGCGCTGCCGCTGGCTCAGCGCGAAGGCGCGCAGTTGGCTGCTCGCATACGGAACCCGGTAGTGTTGCTCGATGGCGCCGCTTCTTCTGAAGCGGTCGCGCGCGAGAGTGCCGGAATCGAGATTTTTCATTTCGCCGGCCATGGCTGGAGCGATGGAGGCAATGGTGCGCTGATCTTGTCGCCAGACTCCGACACCAACTCCCCCCGCTGGCTCGCGTCCGCGCAGGTAGCCTCACAGAACTGGAGCCATTGCAGGCTCGCGGTATTGTCCGCCTGCTTCAGCGGCGCAGGAGAAGACCAGGGGCCGGTGAACAGTGACAGTCTGGTGCGAGCGTTCCTGGCCGCTGGCGCCCGCCAGGTGATCGCCGCGCGATGGAGCGTTGACTCCGCCGCTACCGAATCACTCATGAACGAATTCTACGAGCGCCTCTTTGCGGGCGCCGCGCCCGCCGCCGCGCTTGCCGCCGCGCGTGCGCGTATCGCAGCGACGCCTGGTTGGGAGCACCCCTACTTCTGGGCTGGCTTCGATCTGTACGGAACGCAGTACTGAAGGCATTTCACTTCAACAAGGGAGAGTCAATTGGCAAGCAAGCTCTATGTAATATTTCACGGCGCCTGGGCGTTCGTGGATAACCTCAATCCCGATGACGGCTTCATTTATGCCTATGCGCCGCAAATTTCCGGGCATGTCTACAAAGCGGGCTCCTGGTGCCAGGAGAAAGATATCCCTCAAGGTGCTCAACTCGCACTGACCGTGAGTCCGGTGCCACAGACCAGCACAGTTCCTTGTAGCCTCGGCGCGTCTGGTGACACTATTTGGAATCACGGCGACCGAATGCTGCTTTTCCCGATGCAATGCCGTCTTCCCGCCGGTGCGAGTTATGTGCGAGTCAAACTGCCGCGCCCGGCGACGATCTATCCCGAGATGTATTACCGAGGCTTGCAGGTGAGGTTTGAAACGGCCGCAAGCGCGGTAGCCGCCCCGATTTCACTCGTCCCTGTTTTCGGCTATACCCTGGACGCGGAGCCCGCGCCTGTGCTGAAGAATGACGGCGATGGTACAACATTCTGGGCGCCTGTGCCGGGCGACGACATTGCCACGTTGCACTTCTTCGCGGCGGAAGAGACCGATTCCGGCAGCCCTTCGCAAGACTTCAACACGGTGGCCGCTCTTCTCGGTTATCCACAAGCTGCACTGCTTAAAGCTTCACCCAATAATAGATGCGAGCAGTTGATGGATATCCCCGATTTGGCGGGACGGGAGTTTGAAATAACGACATTTCTTTTCCAGAGGGCGTGCTGTCCCGGCCCGTCAGTCTCGAACGGGCAGCGCGGGGCGGCCGGGCCAATTGCAATGAATCTCGACCTCGCCAGCTGCGGAGGTGGAGGCGGCGGCAGCTAGAGATTCGATTCAGGATGCTGGCTTTGCTGCGTCAAGAGGCGTGGAGCGGCATCGAACCTCGCCTTTTCTTGAAGGGAATTGTCCCAATTTTCCGTCTCCTTGATACGAGCGAGTGAGATGGTGTCTCAAGAGTGCGAACCACCCACGTTCCGCATTGCGACTCTCATCTCGCTCCTCGGATGACAAGTGAAGAGATGACGATGAGGTCAATGATTTTTCTGGTGCTTTTGGGTAGAATGCTTGCCCGGCGGCACTAGCCGATCCAAACCTGGATGCACCTCTGTTAAAAGATATAGGGCCGATCTCCCGCCTCCATCCTCTGATATGCTAGCCCAGTAGGCTGGCCTATCATGCTCTTCTTTCAACACCGCCGCGGCCTGAAAACCCTGGGAATTCTGGCCCTCGCGGCCGCCGCTCTCCTCTTCTGGACCACCCGCTCGGGCTCCCTCGAAGCCGCCCCCACCCCGGGCGCCGATACCGCCACTTTTGACCACTTCGT
>DASTXK010000380.1:0-2740 GCA_035765555.1 Acidobacteriaceae bacterium | reverse complement strand
CAGCCCGCGGACCGCCGCAATCGGATCATCCACCGCCGTCGTCTGCACCACTTCTTCCGCGCCAAAAACCCGCGCCGCCGCAATCTGCTCATCGTGCTTCACGACGGCGATGACGTGCAGACCGGCGATTTGCGCGGCGTGCATGAACATCAGCCCGATGGGGCCAGCCCCGATCACGACAATGGTGTCGCCCACGCGCGGATTGGTTTCCTCAAGCCCGCGCAGCACGCACGCCAGCGGCTCGGTAAGCGCGGCGTGTTCGTAGGGAAGCTCGTCGGGCAGCAGCAGCGTGTTCTTCTCCACAATGCGCGCCGGAATGCGGATGTATTCCGCATAGGCGCCGTTGTTAAAGAGCAGATCGTCGCAAAGGTTCTGCTGGCCGTGGCGGCAGAAATAGCATTCGTCGCATGGGGCAGAGTTGAGCGCGACCACGCGGTCGCCCGGCTTGAAGTTCGTTACGCCCGGACCAATCTGATCGACCGCCCCCGCAAGCTCGTGCCCAAAGGAGATGGGCAGCGTCAGCATTTTGGCGTGATAGCCGCGCCGGTAGACCTTGAGATCGGTTCCGCAGGTCAGCGCCGCGTGGACGCGCACCACGATCTCGCCCGCCCCGGCCACCGGCACCGGGAGCCGCTCGATCCTCACATCCTCTTTGCCGTAAAGAACCGCGGCTGTCATTAGCTGGGCCATCGCTTCTATTTTCTCAAACTTATCTCAATTTCGGTTCACGTCCGGCTCAATGAAAATCTTCATGGAACCCGGCCCCGGATTCGAGGCCACATGAATAGCCTCAACCGAGTCTTCCAGCGAGTATCGATGCGAGATGAGGCGCGTCAGGTCGAAGCCTTCTTTGTATCCATCGAAGACAAGCTGCGCGGCTTCATCCTGTATCTCTTCGGATGCGCTGTAGGAGCCAACCAGCGACTTCTCGTCCATGCAGATGGCCGCCGGGTCCACAATGGCCTCGCCGTGCTGCGTGGCCGCGAAAAGCAGAATCCGCCCGCCGGACCGCGCCGCGTCCATCGCCGTTTTGATCAGCGCATTGCCGCCCACGGCCAGAATCACGGCATCCGCGCCGCGCCCCTCGCTCGTGTCGTGGGCCAGGCGCACCACGTCTTGCCGACCCGCGTCGATGGACCGGTTCAGGCCATACGTTGCCGCGATCTTGTGTCGCTCAGGAAAAAGGTCCGAAGTGAGCACCCGCGCTCCGGTGCGCGCTGCCAGCGCCGCCAGCAGAATTCCAATCGGCCCCTGCCCGATCACCAGCACCGTTTCATCCGGAGCAATTGCCAGGTTGCGAATGGCCTTGTAGCAGGTGTTCACCGGCTCGACAAAAGCCGCCTGCTCAAAAGGCACCCCGTCAGGAATCTTGACTAGCCCGCGGCGAACAATCCAGTCCATCACGCGAACGTACTCCGCGAATCCTCCGCCGGAAGCCTCAAACCCCGCCGTGCAGCCCACGCGCTTGTAAACCGGGCATTGGGCAAAAGTTTTCTTGCGACAGTAATAGCACTGGCCGCAGGGAATGTGGTGGAAGACCATGACGCGATCTCCCGCAGCGAAGCCTTCGACACCGTCGCCGACCGCCGCGATTGTTCCGGCTGTCTCGTGTCCGAAGATGCGCGGCGCGGAGTGCGACCCGGTGTGAATTTTCTTGAGGTCTGTGCCGCAGATTCCGCAGGCGGCCACGCGAATCAGCACTTCGCCCGGGCCGATCTCCGGCACTGGGACCGTCTCCACGCGCACGTCGTTGATGCCGCGATACACGGCGGCGCGCATTTCAGTTGGAATCGAACCGTTCGTCATTCTTTCTCAATCTACAACCTTCGCCTATTATCGTTTATCCAACTCTGGGTGCCCCATCCTTCGTGCAGTTTTATCGCGCGAAGAGTGGGATTCGATCAAAGTTGTTTCAGGGTCGCAGTCGCTAAATCAGCCAGTCCGATTGCCGCCGCGCTGCTGTTCGCGCCCAGCCTCCATAGAGAGGCCCAATACTGGGGACGCAGCGCGACATAAGAAAGGAACGCCGGCATACGCAGTTCTCCGCTGCCGCTGATGAACCGGCTGAAGTCGGGCAGGCGGTCCAGGTAGCCGTCGGAGATTCCTTTGAAGCAGTAGAACGGAATGCCGCGCGCGACGGCCATCCGCGCCACCGCTGCCGCTTCCATGTCCACCAGCACCGCCTGATGCTTCTGGGCCAGAGCGCGCTTCTCGTCGTATCGTGCCACCCGGTCTAACGTAATCAGCCTGAAGCCGTCAGTGCTGGCGGTCTTGAAGCGCTCGCCGCTCGTGTCATCCACGATTTCAGAAATCACGCATGCGTCCGGAGGCTTCACGGCGCAGGTGAGCGCACCGGCCCATCCGAAGGAAATCAGCGCGCCGGGGTTCCCTTCCGCGAAGGCCCGCTCGACTGCACGCCGCGCGGCGGCTGCTCCGATGCCTCCCGCGATAGCGATGGCTTCGTGGTCGCCAATCTGCCTGGCCCACAGATTTTTCCCGCGTTGCTGCCAGCCGCGAACCAGCGGCTTCAGTTCTCCGGAAAGCGCGGCGATGATGGCGATCTTGCTCATGACTGCGTCACATACCCATGCGCGCGGAACCAGTCAATGGCAGAACGAAGCGCGTCATCCACCGGCAACACTTTAAAGCCAAGTTCGCGTTCCGCTTTAGCTGATGCCGCGAACATCTTCTTCTTCCCCATCCGGACTTCTTCCACCGTCGCCCTCGGCTCGCGTCTCCG
>DASTXK010000379.1:0-21402 GCA_035765555.1 Acidobacteriaceae bacterium | reverse complement strand
ACGCCAGACGCTGGTGAAGTCAACGAATCCGAAGGGAGTGATATAAGCGTCGCCGAGTCTGAATTGCAGCGGCGAGCTGGATGGAGTGGAAGATTGCAAGATTTCAGGTTGGGGGTTGGGTTCAGTGCCCCTCACAGGCTGGACTGAGCCAGATTCATTGGAGAGATTGGTGGTTGACGGAGGCGCGTGAGCGCGGTTCGCCTTGAGGTGAGCCGACTCTCTCTTGTCTTCAGCAATAGAAGGAGCAGGAAGCGCGGCTCCCTGGCCCTTCCGCAGTTCGTTCAACGCCTGCTGCTGAGATTGGAGTTTTTGCGCCTGCCGCAGGACGAGCGTCTTGAGTTCCGTAATCTGTTGTTCTTGTGCTGCAACCCTCGTTTCGAGCGAGCCGGACTCCGGCTGGTTGCTCGATTGGGCCTGTAGCCGGCTGCCCGCGCCAAGCAGCGCGAACAGAGCCAGCATGACCAGGCGAAAGGCCCGATAGGCAGCCGAGCAGTCCGACTGCAACTCGGGATCAAACCCGAGCCACGGAGTCGAACTGCCGCCTGGGAGCCTTCGCCAAGGCGGGGACGACAGATGCGGAAACTCATGGCGCTCCGCGCAAACTGCGGTAGAGCGGTTCATGATTCTCCTCGTGTTGTGGTTTTGGTACTTCATTCCTTGGGACTACCAGATTCCTTTATCGCTACCCGTGACTTTGTACTTCGTTCCCGCCGCCGCAGCCAATGGTGGCAGCAACGTGAGCCGGAGACTCGCCGTCGGGTCGCGACCCACCGACCGGGCCAACTGTCGGGTGTAGAGTAAAGCCGCTTGCGGAAACAGCGGCAACCGCAGGAAACCCGCATGCGGATAAACTTTTCCAAGTCCAAATCGCGCGGCACGCAATACGCGGTACTGCAGGTTCAGACCGTGTCCGCGATAATGTTCCACATACTGCGAGACGAGCTTCAGGTAGGTGGCTACGCCCGGCCAGATGCCAGCGGCTTTGGATGCGAGACGCAATTCGTCAAAGTCCACCTGGCCTGAATCCACAATCCTAGCCGTATTCGCCACATCGCAGATTCGAAGCAGGAAGTGCCGGTACATTCGTTGCAACGCCGCCAGAAGCAGCCGCTCCTCGGGAGCAGGCACTGGAAGAGCAACGCCATTGAATTCCTCGATCCGGCTGCCCGCCAGGATACGCCGCGCAAGCTGCATGTGTTCCCCCGTTTGCCCGAGACGTCCGAAGTGAACCTCCACCAGTTCGCGAAGGCCAGGAATCTGGTAGTTGACCTTGTTGGCGAGTCGATCCCCGATCGTCGCCGGAACAATCTTCGCATCGAACCGGGAGCGCATGATCGCGGAGACGCTAGCTTCGGGCGCATCTGTGAACAGGTCGATATCGGAGCCGAAATCGGGCCAGTGGTCGAGCGACTTGATAACAGCGACCTTGATGCCGCCCGCTTCCAGTTCCCGGCAGATCACGGGCAGCATTTCCATCGCAACTGCGATGCGATTGCGCTCGTCTTCCGTGAGGGCATTCAGAGACTCTTGCGCGGCGAACTGAGCTTGATTGAGGGCATCGCAGGCGCGGAGAGGCACATGATGGGCCTCAGCGGTCAGCCAGAACTTATCCCACGCCTCAACCTGCTCCGGCGGTGCTTTGCTTTCCGGCGCGAGCACGAACTGCGAGAGCACATGCATATGAAAAACGTCGGATTCTCGGGGTACAGACAATAGAAATACCTCACGCCATTGAGTGGCGTAGTTATCGCGTGAGATGAAATGCTCGATGTTTCGGGTTGGCTTTGGAGGAGGAGATGGAGGCGCACGAACTCTGGAGATGGTGGGCGAGGCGGGGATCGAACCCACAACCCCCGGCTTAGAAGGCCGGTGCTCTATCCAATTGAGCTACTCGCCCGCGTGTGGAGGATGCGCCGCTGCTGTTATTGTAGCGGCAACCGCCGCGGCCAGTACTGCCCGCCATGCGACATAGGCCTGGCCCCCACTCGGGCCGCAACCTGCGGCATACAGAGTGATGCCGAAGCCGGGTTGCTCGCAAGAAGCGGCTGCGCGCAAAACAATGTCCACGCGGCCCGACAGGAGATCAGTCTTGCGCAGGTTTGAAGCCAACTCGCGCACTCGCTTCTCGTGAAGATCGAACGACGCGAACCGGAATGTGTCGCGCTCCACGACATCTATATAGGACGCGAAGCCCACGCGCGCCATCTCTCGGGTTGCGGCGAATTCGTCGGGATCGATCTCGGCTTCCGGCAGCCTCCAACAATCACATTTCGTCGTGAAAAACGGCGAATCGGGGCCATTCAAAGCCAGCAGAGCCTCGCGTAAAGCAGGATGTTGGCGCGCTTCCTCTATTTCATCGGTCTTCTCCGGAGAGCTTTGGAGGTCGACGAAGCCGTCCCACGTAACGTCGATCACCGGCAGGCCGGGGCCGATTTCAACCGACCAATCAGCTTCCATTGGCGTGCGCCTGCAGGAACGCGAGCAGCGTCCTCTCTGCCCAGCGACCGTCATAGCCATTCTTTGCCGCTTCCAGAAAGGCGCAGTGGCCCCCGCGCTGGGTCTCGATGAAGGTCACGTTCGGGTTTGCGACCAGGGCTTCGCGCGTTTTCGGAAGCAGGCGAATAAACGGATCATCGAGCGAATGGAGAATCAGCGTGGGCGCGCTGAACCGTTCGGCATAATGAGAGCTTGCGACGCTCTCGTAGTAATCGTTTGCGTCGGCAAAGCCTCCGTAGCGCGCGACGATTTTGTCGTCGAATAGCCTCATGCTGCGGATTTCATCGATCTTCGCGTCGCCGTAAATCGCCGGATAGAGTGCCATCCTCCGCCGCACCCGCGCAATCATGTTGCGGAGGAAATGCCATTCGTACATCCGGTTTTGCCGCTCGTGCAGCGCGGCGGAGGACACGGCCAGGTCCATGAGCGGAGAAACTCCAACCAATGCCTTCAACTGCGGAGGAGGCTCGGCTGCGACTTCTCCGGCGTATTTCAGAACCAGGTTGCCGCCCATCGAATATCCGACGAGCGCGATTGCTTCGAGCTTTTGTTCTTCGATGATTCTGCGGGAGACGGCGGCGACATCTCCCGACCGGCCTGAATGATAAATGGTCGGGCAAATTTCGTCGGTGCCGCCGCAGCTTCGCATATTCATGCGGACAACGTTGAATCCCGCTGCCAGCGCGCGGGCCGTGTTGCCGATCATGTATTGGGAGTTGGACGAGCCTTCCAGCCCATGCACCAGAATGAGCGTGAGGCGCTTCGACCGAACCTCCCGCGGCTGCCAATGGCAATGGCAAAGTACATAGCTGGGCCCATAGCCTGAGACCGGGCCTTCCACTTCGACCAGAAAACGCTCCGGCTCGGGCAGCGCCAGTTTGCGCGGAAGAAAATTTCCGGCGAGCGTCTGCAAGTGTCCATTGCGCAGCAGGGGGCGACACAGAAAGGGCGCGAGCCAATCCTGGGAAGGCGTGCTCATGCGGCGCGCAGACCTTCCAGAACGCGCGCGGCGCGAAGCGCACCAGCGGGTGTTTCCTCGTGCTTAAAATACGCGAAGACGTCACCGTGGGCGGTGCGGGCTTGCAGCTTTGAGCGAATCGCCTCCAGATCCTGCCCGGAGTAGTTGCTCCGGCGGAACCGATAGCAGGAGAACGAAGCGGTGTACTTATCCGGAGAGGCCAAGCCATCGCTCTCGGCAATGCAAAGAGCGGCGGAGTGGGCACGCAAGGTCGAGTAGGTGTCAGGGCAGAACCACGACTCATTGCGAAACTCAAAAGCGAGCCGGAAACCGAGCTTCTCCGCATCTTTCAAGAAGGAATCGAGCCGTTCGATGTCCAACTTCAGATTCGGCGGAAGCTGGAAAAGAATCACACCGAGCCGTCCGGCCTCGGCGACGAGAGCAATCGAACTCCGGAACCGCTCCAATGTCTCCGCGCAATTCTTCAGCCGCAAGATGTGCGTGATGCGCTGCGGGGCCTTGAACGAGAAGCGAAAATCCTTGCGGGTTTCAGCGAGCCAAGTCTGGACCGTGGATGCCGAAGGCAGGCTTCGAAAGGTATAGTTCACCTCGACCGAGTTAAGCCGGGTAGCATAATAGGTCAGCAGCTTTTTCGCGGGAGTGGACGCGGGATAAAAGTCAGGTTTCCAGCTTGGATAAGCCCAGCCGGAGGTTCCGGCATAAACAGCGTACTTTGTGTCGCCGGTCACAGGTGATTGAAAAAGAAGGTTCTCCTGGGGCGGCTAGTGGGGATCGAACCCACGACATCCTGAGCCACAGTCAGGCGTTCTGCCGCTGAACTATAGCCGCCATACCAAGCCTGATTATAGCATTGCAGAAAGCGCCTTCCGCCGCTCCCAGCACGCGCAGCGGCGGCACAAAACATCGGCGCCGCACTGCATGGAACCTGAAGTTTTGAATCCCGGAGAAGGGCCGTTCGCTTCGCGAACGCGCGTGGGCCGGTCTGTTTTCACAGATGAAAATCTCGACCTGCTGGCTCATGTGCTTGATGACTGGTTCCGCATTCCCGGCACGCCCATTCGCTTCGGCATCGACGGACTGATCGGTCTGGTGCCCTTCGCCGGAGACATTTTCGCCGGACTCGCCTCCAGCATCATCGTCATGGCGGCATGGTTTCGGGGAGTGCCTTATGTAACGCTCGCGCGCATGGTCGTCAACATTGCGATCGATGTGCTGGTCGGGATGGTTCCGCTTGTTGGCGATGCCTTTGACATCGCCTGGAAGGCCAACCGCCGCAATTACAAGTTGCTCGCCCGCCATTTGCGCCAGCCGCACCGCCACACCTGGAAGGACTACGTTTTCCTTCTCTGCATCGCGCTGCTGCTGCTTGTGATCTTTGCGATTCCTGTAATTGTTATCGTCTGGCTGACGTTATGGGTGATGGGGTTGACCTGAACTCCTGCTGCCCTCCGGACACACTGCCGCGATTGCTCGTAGTTTTTCTGATAGATCCATTTTTTGCTGCTGAACTTGAATCACGCCAGCGAGAGCGTTGCCGTTGACAGGTTCGCGTCTGTTGAACTTGAATTGTGGTTAAATGTTTAACCAGTCGGTAACTTCGCCACGAAGGGCGTGGCATTATCGAATGATTTAGCTGAATGGCGATGGAGGTTCTGCTGGTTGAAAGTGAATTTCTGTACGCGGGGTTCAGATGCGGCAAATGGGTTATTAGAGCGGCTCGGGAGCGGGCTGCTGTTTTTGTTTCTGATGGCGTATTGCAGCGGACAAACTCCCTCCAAGAGCACGTTCTTTTCAACGGCTGCCGAGGAATCCTATTCAACCTATCAATTGCCGGGAGATGGCGATCTTTGGCCATCATGCTGGGCCGCGGAAGGAAACCTCTACGCGGCGAACGGCGACGGAATGGCTTTTGATCCGTACACCAGACCCCTCGACTACAACAAACGGTATGACATGGCGGTGAGCAAGATCAGCGGCATGCCGCCGCACCTTGTGGGCAAGACCATTGCGAGAGATTTGGGCACAGACTGGAGCGGACCAAAGTACAACAGGAAGCCCACCGGGATGCTGTGCATTCACGGAGCAATTTATCTGGCCTTTCAGAACCTGATCAAGCACCACTTCAACGATGCGCCGGCAGCGTCGATTGCGAAATCCACGGACGATGGCGTGAGCTGGACGTGGGACAAGTCAGCGCCGATGTTTGGCGCTCCGAATGATCCGAACAATCCAAAGGCGCACAAATTCACAACGGTGTTCTTTCTGGACTTCGGGAAAGATTCGCGGAACGCAATCGACCATTACGTCTATGCCTACGGCCTCGATCATAATTGGAGTGATCAGCAGGCGCTCTATCTTGCCCGCGTTCCCGACGATGAGATTCAGACCCGGTCCGCATGGGAATTCTTTACGGGAACCGATGTGGATGGCGCCCCCCTGTGGTCGAAGGACATTACGCAGAAGAAGCCGGTTCTGGAAGACCGAAGACTGCTCTATCCCGATGGGTCGGGGGAGCATTGTCCCGCGAAGCAGAAGGTCATCGGACAGGGTGGGGTAGTTTACGACAAGCCGCTGCGGCGCTTTCTGTTCACGTCATGGTCCTGCGCCACACATCAAATGTATGAGGCCCCGAAACCGTGGGGGCCGTGGAAGCTATTTCTCTCGAAAGATTTTGGGCCATTGTTCACGCCGCACAACTACGGCATGTATGGAACGAGCATTCCTTCCAAGTTCATTAGCGCTGACGGCAAGACTCTTTACCTGCAAAGCAATATCTGGTGGGTAAATCACGGGAAGGCCGTATGGCGGGCCTATACATTCGCGCTACGCAGGGTCTATCTGGAGCCGTTTCAGCCGTCTACTCCAGACAATGGACCGTCGGAAGAGAATCTGGCGCTGGTTTCCGGTGCGCGCGCCGTCAGTAAGAGCACGCATTTTGGCTCGCTTTGCGGATTGAACTGTTCGGACTCCATTGCCGATGGTGACACCTTGGGCAGCGAAGACGATTTCGATGGCTCGCTCAAAAACGCGAGTTGGTGGGGCTATCAGTGGCCGCGACCATACAGCTTGAATGAAGTTGTGTATGAGACGGGTAAGATGTCGGCGGACGGCGGATGGTATGCGGCGACCCCTCGCGTGCAGGTTTACCGTGATTTTCACTGGGTCGATGTCGCCGGCGTGAGCGTCACGCCCTCCTATCCTGGGAGCGCGGCGGCAGGCGCGCATCGAGCATATACCTTCAGGTTCCCGCAAACCTGGGGCTACGGCGTGCGGATATTCGGAGTGCCGGGAGGCCCCGGGTACTATACTTCGATTGCACGGCTCGCCGTGTATTACAGGAATGGGGAAGGGCATTGAGAACGAAGGCGGAAATGAGCGCTTGGGGGCGCGCGGAGCTCATTAAGAGTGCGGGGAGCGAGGCCTGACAGATGGCGACGATTGTGGAAGTGGCCCAGCGCGCCGGTGTCTCGATTGCCACGGTTTCCAATGTCATACGCGGCACGAAGCGGGTAAGCCCCGGAGTTCATGAGAGGGTCCAGAGGGCGATTCGCGAGCTGGATTACTACCCCAATGAAATTGCGCGCAGCCTGAAGGTAAAGCAAACGCGGATGCTTGGGATCGTCCTTCCCGACATCACCAATCCATTCTTTCCCGAAGTCATTCGCGGGGCGGAAGACAGCGCGTACGACCGCGGTTATTTTCTTGTGACAGCGAACACGGATGAGCAGATCGGGCGGGAAAGGCGAGTGGTTTCCGCGCTGCGGTCTTACCGCGTGGACGGCATACTTCTGGCGTCCGCGCCGGGGCGCGATACCAGCCACATTCAAAATGCCATCGCCTCGGGACTGCCGGTAGTGTGCATCGACCGGCCTGTTTCAGGAGTAACGACGGATTCGGTACTGCTGGACAATGTACGCGGGGGCCACGAGTGCGTGCGCCATCTTATCCAACTCGGGCACAGAAAAATCGCGATCATCACGGGAAAGCTGGATGCTCAGATAGCGCGCGAGCGCCTTGCCGGATATGAGAAAGCGTTGCATGAGGCGGACATCAAGGTTGATCCGGCCCTTGTCCTGAAGGGCGATTTTCGCGATGAATCCGGCTACCGGCTCGGCAAGCAACTGCTTCGCGGGAGAAACAAAGCAACGGCAGTTTTTGTCTGCAACGGCGTAATGACGCTTGGATTTCTGAAGGCGCTGGAGGAGACCGGGAAGCGGTGCCCGGAAGATATTTCTCTTGCGACTTTTGATGATCTGGCCGTGGACCGTTCTTTTCATCCACACCTCACCGCGGTGGTGCAGCCGAGCTATGAAATGGGTGCTCGCGCCGCCACGATTCTAATGGATCGCATTGAGGGTAAGCGCACCGGCGAGGCCTCGGCGGTGCGGATTGTGCCTACCCTTGTGATTCGCGAGTCGACGCGGCACCCACGCTGAATAGAATCGTCCTGATCCTCTGCCCGGCAATTTTTGCAGGTGAGTTTTGAGGGCATTCGGCGTGCGGAAGAAGCGTCAAATTTTTCTTCTTGACAAAACTTATTGCCGGGTGCTGGAATCTCGGTTGTCTTAAAATTTAAAGGTTTAACCATCCGCGAGGGGGACGAACCTTTTGCAAGCTTTTGGAGGTCCAATATGAAGTACACGAAAGTTTGGCTGTTTCTATCGGCAATCCTGGTCACCGCCGCGGTCTTTATGGCTTCCGGCGTCGCATGGTCTCAGGTGAACCTCGGCTCCGTCAGAGGCGAAGTCCAGGACACGCAGCGCGCCGCAATTCCGGGTGCCACGCTCACGCTGAAGAACGAATCCACCGGCGTCAGCCAGAGCGCGAACTCGGGCGCTGACGGGCAGTATGTGTTTCTGAATTTGGCGGCTGGCAACTACACATTGACCACCGCGGCTTCGGGTTTCAGCACGAGTGTCCAGCAGCACATTGTCGTCGGGATTGGAAGCACCATCCCGATTTCCGTAACGATGCAGCCTGGCCAGGTCCAGCAGACCGTCACGGTCGCGGCGAATGCGGCCCAGGTAGAGACGCAGACTTCTGACATCAATACCGTCATCACCCCGGAAGAAATGAAGAACCTGCCTGTTTCGCTGAGCGGCGATATGCGCAATCCGCTGAACTTTGTGGTGCTTACGCCTGGGGTCTCTGGTTCTCAGCCGGGAAAGACGCCGGACTACAGGCTGCATTTCAGCGGCTCCGTTTCTTTTGCAAACGAAGTTTATATCGACGGCATTCCGCTGATGAACACCAATTTGTCCGGTGACATTGGTGCGGACCATCCGCCTATTGACGCCATCAGCCAGTTCAAGGTCATCACGAGCAATCAAACTGCGAAGTACGGCCTATCGAGCGGCATCGTCTCTTTTGCGTTCAATTCGGGTACGAACCAGTTTCACGGGAGCGTCTTTGATTACCTGCAGAACGATGCGCTGAACGCCGCCGGATTTGTGACCAACGCCCTGGGACTCAAGAAGGCCCCGCTGAAGCAGAATGAATTCGGCGGCACTTTTGGCGGCCCGGTATGGATTCCAAAGCTATATGACGGACACGACAAGACATTCTTTTTTGTGGAGTGGACGGGATTCGCCTACCGCCCCAGTTCGAATAATGCGACGCTGACGACGTTCCCGAACGCATTTCGCAAGGGCGATTTCAGCCAGCTTCTGGGGCCGCAATTGAAGGATTCCAATGGCGACCCGATTCGTGACGCCGCGGGGCGCCCGATCTTTAATGGCGAAATTTACAACCCGTTTTCGGAGCATACGGTGACGGGGCCGGATGGCAAAACCTACAAGGTGCTTGATCCGTTTGGAGACCCTTCCAACGGGACGCTCAATATCATTCCTTCCGGCTCGCCGGCGTTGAGCGCGGTTTCGCAAACGGTGCTACAGAGTTTTCCGACCGCCACCAACGACGCGCTTCAAAACAATTTTGTCCGTCTGCAAAGCTCCAAGATTGACGAGCATCGGCTTGTCGTCAAGATCGACCATCATTTTTCAGACAAACAATCCATTTCCGGAAGCTTTTTCAGCGGCGGTTATAAGAATTCCAATAACGGCACCCTCAATCTGCTCGACGCAACCCAACTTTCTCAGCCTACGCTACAGGTACGCCTTTCCCACAACTACTCGTTCTCGCCGACCCTGCTCAATAACCTCAACATCGGCTACATTCGCGACGAGGGCTTGAACGGGGCGCTCGAGGCCGGACCGGATTTCAGCGGGCTGGGCATCGGGGGAGCGCTGCCGGCGCTCGGCGCCAAGGCCGGCTATCCTGGTATTGGGATTCCGGGGCAGAACGGCATCGGCGGTGTGGTCAACTCGCTGATCCGGGAAAACCGCTATATCATTAACGACAACCTGACCTTGATTCGCGGCAACCACACACTCAGCTTCGGCGGAGAGGCACGGGACCTGCAGCGGGCGGAAACCGGCGATGGTTTTGGAGGGTTCAACTTCGCATTCTCCGGGTCGGCGATGGGTGGAACGGGATTTGTCGGCCCCAACACGCCGGTCACGATTCCGGGAGGCACAGGGTCCGCCGCCGCAAGCTTTCTTTTTGGAAACATCGATTTCGTGAATTTCGGATTTCCAATCGAGCAGGCGTACCGCTGGAAGCAGTTCGGCCTGTACGCGCAGGATGACTGGAGAGTCACACCCAAGCTCACTCTCAACGTGGGCCTCCGCTATGACTTGCAGATACCGAGATCGGACGCGAATGGGCACGTTTCAACCATGAATCCCACGCTGCCCAACCCCTCCGCCGGAGGGCTTCCCGGAGCGTACGAGTTCTTTGGGAAAGGGCCGGGACGCAACGGGAGAAACCGGCTGGGGGACATTGACTACAAGGGCTGGCAGCCGCGTTTTGGTTTAGCCTACTCGCCCACCGTGGATGGCCGGACCGCGATCCGCGGCGGCTTCGCGGTGGTCCGTCCGAGAGGCAACGACAATATCGAGAGCCAAATCTCCGGCGGGCAATACAGCGCGGGATTTTCAGGGTTGGCGCAGTTCAGCCGCAGTGGAGATGGGGTGCTTACTTCAGGCTACCAATGGGACACGCCATACCCCTCATCGAATGTAGCATTCAATACGATCACGCCCGGACTGTTGGTCGGCAATACTAACCCGGCGATGATTCACCCCTCGTCCGGAGAGCCGCCGTTTCAGATGTACTGGACAACTCAGGTGCAGCAGCAGCTCACCGGGAGCATGGTCTTTACGATTGGCTATGTGGGCATGCACACCTACCATCTTGGAACTTGGTCGAAGCCCAACCAGATCAACCCGACGGCGGTGCAGGCGAAGTACGGCTCGGCCGCGGCCGCGGATGGGCTGACGATGCCGGAATTCCTGACCATGTCGATCGATGATCCGCGGGCGGCGGCGGCGGGAATTCTGACGCCATGGCCCGAATTCCAATCGATCTTCGGTCCGGGAGCGACGGTGGGACAGGCGCTGCGTCCGTGGCCGCAGTATGGCGATGTGGACAATCCGCTGAACCCCATCGGAAGCGTCTCCTATAACGGCCTGCAGACAAGCCTGCAGAAGCGGTTCTCTCAGGGGCTTACCTTCCTGCTCTCCTATACCTTCTCCAAGACCATCGGGGATGTGGACTCCGCGGCGGGGCCGTCGGCGGGCGCGGAAAATGCGATCTTCGCAGGATCGTTTTTCCAGGACTACTACGACTCCAAGTCGGAGCGCTCGGTCACTAGCTCCGACATTCCGCATTCTGTTGCTCTGAGCTATACCTATGAACTCCCCATTGGCAAGGGCAAGCCGTTTTTGAATGGGGGCGGCATCTCTAATGAGGTCTTCGGAGGATGGTCGGTATCGGGCATTCAGCGATATATGAGCGGGCGCCCGATTCATATTGAGTACGACGCTCTTGGCGCTTCCAACCCCTACTTTGCGGCGGGCGACGGCTTCAGCTTCCGGCCAAACACTGTTCCGCATCAGCCGTTCAAGAACCCCGGATATCGCAAGGCCTGCTCGGGTCCGCTCGGCGCCGGGACTTGCTCGTATTACATTAACCCCGGGGCGTTTTCGTCTCCGGCTGTCGGCACCTTTGGCAATGCTCCCAACCTGATTTCGTCGCTGCGGATGCCCTCGTATCTGAATGAGGACCTGTCGATTTCCAAGCGCACCAAGATTACGGAAAGGGCGGACCTCCAGTTCCAGGCCAACTTCTTCAACGCCTTCAACCGGGTGGTGTTCTCGAATGGAGGCAATGCAGTAACCTTTATTCAGAATTTTGCTCCGCCTAATCTTGAGTCAGCCGCCGGTTCCGGTTCGATTTTCGGGCAGATGACGGCGCAACAGAACAGCGCTCGAATTATCCAATTCGGGATGAAATTGGAGTTCTAAACTATGGCCGTGCTCGCAAAGCTCTGTTTGCTCGCGGGCATGGCTTTTCCTCTGCTCCTCTCTGCACAGCAGCTCACGCCGGAAATGGCGTCCCACGCCCGGTTGGCGCAGGATGCGGAGCGGCGAAACGACTTTCCAACGGCGGTGAAGGAATACCGATTGCTGGCGCGAATGCTGCCCAACAGCGCGGAAATTCAGAGCAATCTGGGAGTGGCTTTGTATTTTGATCATGAACTTCGGCCTGCGGTCGCGGCTTTTCATAAAGCCATTGCCATCGATCCCAACCTGATGGCTCCGCACCTGTTTTCCGGTCTCGCTTGGTATCACCTTTCCAACCCAAACTCCGCTGTTCCGGAGTTGGAAAAGGCGGTGCGGATCAATCCAAAGGACCCCATTGCGCACACGTGGCTCGGCTATGCTTACACCGAGCAAACCCGCTACGACGCGGCCTTGAAGCAGTTTGAAGCCGTAACTCGTCTGGACCCGGGCAATGTTGATGGCTGGTACGCGCTCGGCCACACCTCCCTGCAAATCGGGAAGCGGGCGGCGCTTAAATTGGCGACGCTCGCGCCCGACAGCGCGCGCGTATGGGAGCTTGCCGGTGAGCAATGCCTTCTGCGGGAAGACCGCAAGGCCGCGCTCCAGGATTTTGAACAGGCATTGGCGCGGCGCCCGGATATTCCTGACTTGCGTGCAAAAGTTCAGCAATTGGGAGGGACCCCGCGCACGCCGTCAATTGGCAAGGACTCTGCGAAAGACTTCGCCGCGGAAGACGGCCTCTATAAAAGGGCGCACGAGGCCGAGAACCAGGCGCACGCGGCCTTTGATGAGGTCCTGCAATTAGCTCCTGAATCTTACCGCGCGCATCAGATCATGGCTGAAGTCTTCATCCTGCAAAAGCAGGACCTGAAGTCAATCGGCGAATACAGGAAGGTGCTTGAATTGAAGCCTGACTTGCCGGGCATTCATGAGGAATTGGGAAACATTCTGGTCCGGAGAGGGGCCTTGCCGGGGGCGTTGAAGGAATTCGACGCGGAAATACGGCTTCAACCGTTTTCTGCAAGCGCCCATGTCAGTGCGGGGCAGGTCCTCATGATGCTCGGCCGCGACGATGAAGCCGGTAAAATGCTGAATGCTGCGGCACGCATGGACCGTCCACCCTCCGCCATTTATCTGCTGCTTGGCAAGCTGGATATAAGACGTCGCGATTATCGCAATGCCGTTACTCGGCTGACCCACTATACGTCTCTGGATCAGGGGAACTCGACCGCGTATTTCCAACTGGCCATGGCGTACAGGGCCTTGGGCGAAAAAGACAAGATGAATCGCGCCCTGGCCCGATATAAGAAGACATCGATTGATGCCAAACAAAGAAGCAATGCGCAAAGGGAGTTGCGGCCTCTGGAACAACAGGGCGAGATAACGGATGAGGCCGGAGCACGGACGAGTACAGTGCAATAAGTTGATAAACGAAACGAGGAAAACGGGGAAATGATGAAGGAAGCTGTACTTGTGACCAGCGGAGATCTGCGGCAGTCCGCGAATGAGGTTTGCTGGCCGGCGCAGGAGGATTTGGAGCGGCGGCTGACAGCGTGCTTCGCGGCGGAGGGTGTCACGCTGCGGCGGGCGTTTCCGGTGGATGCGGCGAAGGGTCATGGATTTATCTCCAGTCAGCGGATGGGCATGGATGTGTTCGCGGAGATCGACCCGGATGCGAACCTGGTCTTCGCCACAGCGGCTTGGCAGTACACGCATCATGTGTTGCCGGGAATGCGCAGCCATTGCGGGCCAATCCTTACCGTCGGCAACTGGTCGGGGCAATGGCCGGGACTGGTAGGGCTGCTGAACCTGAACGGATCTCTTGTGAAAGCGGGGGTGAAGTTCAGCACGCTGTGGAGCGAGCGTTTCGACGACGAGTATTTTCTGACGCGGCTGCGCGAGTGGATCGGGCGTGGCACCGTGACGCATGATTTATCGCACGTGCGGAAGCTTGATCTTGGCTCGCTGCCCGGCGAAGCGCGCGGCATTGGCGAAAGGCTGGCGGCGGAGTTGCAGCAGAGCAAGGCGATTCTGGGCGTTTTCGATGAGGGCTGCATGGGCATGTACAACGCCATCATTGATGACGAGCTGCTGAATCCGCTGGGCGTTTTCAAAGAGCGGCTGAGCCAGTCCGCACTCGTCGCGCGCATGCGCACTGTCCGCAATGAAGACGCGAATGCGGTACGCCGGTGGCTCGACGATAAGGGCTTGCGCTTCAACACTGGCAAGGATGAGAAGACAGAGCTTACCGATGTGCAGATTCATGAGCAGTGCAAGATGTACATTGCAGCGATGCGCATCGCGCACGAGTTCGGCTGCGACGCAATTGGGATTCAGTATCAGCAGGGGTTGAAAGACATGGTCCCGGCGTCGGATTTGATTGAAGGGCTGCTGAACAACGCGGACCGTCCGCCGGTCTACAGCGAGGCGGGCAAGGAACTCTACCCGGGCGGGCCGCTGCCGCACTTCAATGAAGTGGACGAAGGCGCCGGCCTCGACATTTTGGTGACGAACCGATGCTGGACGGCCCTCGGCCTCGATCCGGCGACGACTCTGCACGATGTTCGCTGGGGCGAGCATTATAGCGGCGACGGCATCGACGACTTCGTCTGGGTGCTGCAGATTTCCGGCGCCGCGCCGGCGAGCCACTTCGTCGATGGATACCGCGGCGCAAGCAGCGACCGCCAGCCACCCATGTATTTCCCTTTGGGCGGAGGCACGCTGAAAGGCATTGGTCGTCCCGGAAAGATCGTCTGGAGCCGCGTCTTCGTCGAAGCCAACAGCCTGCATGTGGACATGGGCCTCGGCTCGGTCGTAAAGCTACCGGAGGCCGAAACGCAGCGCCGCTGGAGTCAGACCACGACGCAGTGGCCGATGGTGAGCGCGGTGTTTGATGGCGTATCGCGAGATTCATTTATGGCGCGGCACAGGGCCAATCATGTAAACATCGCGTATGCCCCAAATGCCGGTCAGGCCCTTGCGGTGAAAGCTGCGATGTTTCACGCGCTGGGCGTGCAGGTAAACTTGTGCGGCGGAGTGGAGTTTGCATGAGCATTAATTCCTATGTAGTGAAGGGGACGGTGGTCGGCGCGCTGGGCGGGCTGCTGTTCGGGTTTGATACGGCGGTCATCTCCGGCACCACGCAGGCGCTGACCTCGGTGTATCATCTGTCGCCGGTCATGCTCGGCGTTACGGTGTCAAGCGCGCTGGTGGGCACGGTCATCGCCGCGCTGAGCGCGGGCATTCCGGGTCAGCGTTACGGGCGGCGCGACTCGCTGCGGGTGATGGCGATTTTCTATGTCATCTCCGCGCTGGGCTGCGCGCTTGCCTGGAACTGGCCCGCGCTGATCGTCTTCCGTTTCATCGGAGGGCTGGGCATTGGGGGCTCGTCCGTGCTGGGGCCCATGTACATTGCGGAAATCGCGCCGCCCAAATGGCGCGGCCGCCTGGTGGGAACTTTCCAACTCAACATCGTCATCGGCATCCTGCTGGCATATTTGTCGAACTACTTCATCGCCTCCATGCATATGGGCGCAACTGAATGGCGCTGGCAGCTTGGTGTGTCGGGCATTCCGGCGCTGCTGTTTCTTATCGCGCTGTTCGGAATTCCGCGCAGCCCACGCTGGCTGGTCATGCAGCGGCAACTTGACGAGGCCTCCGAGGTCTTGCGGCGCACCGGCGTGGTTGATGTGAAAACCGAGATGGACGAGATTGTGGAATCGGTGCATCTGGAGCGGGCGGCGTCGAAGGAGCGGCTGTTCTCGCGCAAATACGCCAAGCCGATTTTTCTGGCCATCACGGTCGGCATGTTCTGCCAGTTGTCGGGCATCAACGCGATCCTTTATTACTTGAACGATATTTTCGCGCTCGCCGGGGCCACCAAAATGTCCGGTAATTTGCAGGCCGTGGCCGTGGGCGCAATGAACCTGGTGGCCACGCTGGCCGCCATGGCCGTCATCGACCATATAGGGCGGCGGAGACTCCTGCTCATCGGCACCAGCGGACTGGTGGCATGTCTCGCGGCGATCTCGGCCATCTTCTACACGCACCAGCACATGAACTGGCTGGTGTGGCTGCTGCTGGCCTACATCGCGTGCTTCGCCATTTCGCAGGGAGCGGTCATCTGGGTCTATGTGAGTGAGGTCTTCCCGAACCGCGTGCGCTCGAAAGGGCAGAGCGTGGGCAGTTCCTCGCACTGGATCACCAACGCCATCATCTCGCTGGTGTTTCCGATTATGGCGACATCCTCGGGCGCGTATCCGTTCATGTTTTTCGGGGTAATGATGGTGCTGGATCTGTTCATCATCGCCTTTTACTACCCGGAGACGACCGGCATCTCACTCGAAAAACTTCAGCACGAATTTGGAATTCAATAATTCGGAACGAGGACACACGCATGAAACGGTTCGCAATTTGGCCGCTGTTGCTGGCGGCATCCGCCATGGCCTTTGGACAAAGCCCGAGTTGGCAGCCCGACCTGACCCAGCAGCAAACCTACGCACCGCATCGCGCGTCCAGCACCGACCCCACGGGCGGGAATGCGGACATGCGCAAGGTCGCTCCGGGCGCGACCATCACGGTGCTGGATGTGGATGGCCCGGGCACCATCGCGCACATCTGGTTCACTATAGCCGATGGCGAACCCTACCACCTGAAGCGCATCGTGCTGCGCATGTACTGGGACGGCGAGACGAATCCCAGCGTCGAGACGCCCATCGGCGACTTCTTCGGACTGGGCCTCGGCCAGTACCACTCGTGGCAATCGGAAATGCTTTCCGTCGGCAACAACAATTCGCTGAACTGCTATTTCCCCATGCCCTTTGCGCATCACGCGCGCATCACCGTGACCAACGAAGGCAAGCAGCCCATCGGCGCGCTCTACTACAACATCGACTACCGCACGTACTCGCACCCGCTCCCGCCGGGAACGCTTTATTTTCACGCCGAGTACCATCAGGCACAGCCCAACCATGGATGGACCAACGACTGGACCACCAACCAGACGCCGCTGGTGAACGACAAGACGAACCTCGACGGCAAAGACAATTACGTTTGGATGGAGGCCAAAGGCCACGGCCAGTACGTCGGCGTGACCATGTCCGTGCTACAGAACCAGGACATGTGGTGGGGCGAGGGTGACGATATGTTTTTCATCGACGGATCGAAGACCCCGCAGATCGTCGGCACCGGTTCTGAAGATTATTTCCTTGGGGCGTGGGATTTCGGCGGCAAGCCATTTTCGTATCAGCTTTACGGTGCGCCCGTCGTCGGGCCGGAGCTGGCGGGCAGCCGCTCAAGCGTCTATCGCTTCCACCTCGCGCAGCCCATCCCGTTCCAGAAATCCTTCAAGGCGACCATCGAGCACGGCCACGCAAACCATCGCTCGGACAACTTCTACTCTGTAGCGTATTGGTATCAGGCAGAGCCGCACGAACCGTTTCCGCCGCTGCCTCTCGTCGAGGACCGACTGCCCGCGCTCCAACCCACCGGCGGCCCGGGCAACGCTGGAGCCGGCGTCCACTGATCTACAAAAGGGGCGGGTTGTCTCCCGCCCTTTCTTCATTCACGAAGGGAGCGCATGATGAACGTCGCAGCCGAAGTGCGTGTCGAGAAGTTTAAGTACGTGGGTTGGCCGAACTGCTATCGGATCAGCAATGGGCTGGTGCAACTTATCGTCACAAGCGATGTCGGCCCGCGCGTCCTGCATTATGGCTTTGTTGGCGGCAGAAACCTGTTCAAGGAATTTCCTGAGCATTTGGGCCTCAGCGGTGAAGACGAATTCCGGGCGCGAGGCGGGCATCGCTTATGGAAAGCCCCGGAAGATCTCGCAACCACGTGGGTCGCCGACAACCATCCAGTCGAAGTACAAATCCACTCGGATGGGCTTACCGCGATCGCTCCCGTGGAAGCGGCCTCCGGCCTGCAAAAAGAAATCGAAGTTCGTTTGGCAGCGTCCGGGAGCGGCGTTGCGCTCACGCACCGCATCACGAACCGCTCGGAACAAGACCAGACCTTCGCGCCGTGGACTCTCACCGTGATGGCTCCGGGTGGAATTGCGGTCGCAGGATTTCCTACGCGAGCAGAATATCCGGGGAACTTGCAGCCCACTAATCCGCTCGTCATGTGGGCCTACACAGATCTTTCCGACGCGCGATGGCGCTTGCTGCGGAAATACACTTCGCTGCGTCAGGACACGAACCAGCCCAGCCCGCAAAAGATCGGCCTGTTCAGTGAGCACACCTGGGCCTGCTATCTGCTCGATGGGGAAATGTTTCTGAAGCGTGCCAAGGCGAATGCCTCTGCAACTTATCCTGATTTTGGCTGCTCACTGGAGATGTTCACGAATCACGAATTTCTGGAGATAGAAACGTTAGGGCCAATCAGTACTGTCCATCCAGGCGAATCGCTCCAGCACGCGGAACACTGGTCGCTGCATCGTGATGTTCATCTTGCGGAAATCTCCGACGTTGCCATCGACCGCGCCGTGCTTCCCCTCGTCACAGCGGAGCAGCAATGCTGAAGGGTCTTGCAATCGCTTGCGTCATCGTCGGCTCAACCAGCGCGCTCGCGGCAACAACGTTGGAGTCTCCTACTGGTTCAGTCCGCATGGTCGTCGAGCTCGCTCCTTCGCCGGTCGAGCGTGTTGAAGTCAAGATAGACGGCAAATGGGTCCCTGCGCTCTCATCGGCACAGGCCGCAACGCGGGTCGTTGCTCTCGGAACCCCGGACACCCCTCATGCGTGCATGATCCAGACCGCGGATGAAATTCCTAGCGGCCTCCTGCTGCGCGGCGACTGCGGCATCGGCAAATTTGAGCAGCGCGTCACCCTCACAGCGCAGCCGGATGAGCTTGGCGTCACCGTCAGGTTTTTCCCCGCGCCCGATGCCAAGATCAACTCCGTCGAGGACCGCTACGACTTTACGCCGGGGCGCCGCGCGGCCAATGATCCAAAAAGCCCGGTGGATTTTGTTTGGAGCCAGAACATCAAGAACGAAGCTGACGATGATGTTCCGCAGTGGTCTTTCAAGTCGCCTGTTGTCATGCTCCAACAGGGGCCGGTATTCGCGGCGCTCATGCCGAAGTTAAGCGAACGCCACACCCAGCCGCTTGCTCTCGACCTCGACGTAACCTCGCAAAAGCTGCCGTGGCTCTCTTTTGGAGCCGTTCCCTCCCAGCCCTATGGTCACAGCTATTTTCGGCGCTCAACAAGCGGCAGTCCCAAGATCATTGAGACGAACACCCCGACTGGCCGGCAGGGAGTTATTGAATATAGATATTCGATCGTCGCTTCGCAGCAGCCATACAAACTCGGCTATCGGCGGGCGGTGCATCTTCTCTGGCAGGAGCAGGGGCACGAGGAACTGCTTCGCTCCGATGACTCCCAGCAAAACGTGCTGCGGCCCTGGCTCGTTACGTTCCAGGACTGGTCAACCGACACCTGGCTGCGTTACGCGAACAAAGTATATCGCGGTTTCCCCTGCGGCAATAAGCAATGCGGCACGCTGGCAAGTTTTCGTAACCCCACAGGGCATTGGGAACAGAATATCCAACCCGATGCCTGGTTCAATCCCTGGTTTGAAACGCTGCGCAGCGCCTACGGCTGGTATCTCTACGGCCGTCGCGCCAACAATGCCGACATCGAACGCAAAGCCGAATCCGTGCTGAACCTTATCCTCACCAGCCCTCGCGATGGCGGCGCATTTTCAACCATCTATCTGGTGAACAGCAAACAATGGCAACATTCTGACGGATGGGCCGGCTATGGCGATGATTACCACGCGTTCGGAATGTCGTGGACCGGCTACTGGATGCTGAAGTGGGGCCACGACCTCACGCCCGCTCGCGAGCAGGAGATTCTGGCTTTTCTGCGCGCCTACGGCGACTTCCTCGTGAAGCACCAACTCGCCAGTGGGGTCATCCCCGCCTGGTACAAGAGCAATCTTCAACCCCGGGCGGAATTCCGCGACTTCAATGCTGAGACGGCGGCCTCCGGGCTGTTCCTTGCGTCGCTCGCCGAGGCCACGGGAGACCACACCTACCTTGCCGCCGCGGAAAAGACCATGGACTTTGTAACCCGCGAGGTGCTGCCGCGCCAGCGCTGGTTTGACTTTGAGACATTTCTTTCCTGCGCGCGCAAGCCATACGATTTCTATGATCCATGGACCGCGCAATATCCGCAGAACAATCTCTCGCAAATTCAGGCCGCAGACGCTTATCTCAAGCTCTATCAGGTCACGCATCAGCAAAAGTACCTGGCCACCGGAACTCATGTGCTCGACTATCTGCTCCTCACCCAGCAGGTGTGGAACAATCCCGCGCTTTCGCCAAAGCTCATTGGCGGCTTCACCACGCAGAACACGGATGCCGAGTGGAGTGACGCCCGCGAAGCCTATGCCGCCGTATTGCTGTGGAATTACTATCAGGCAACCGGAAGCCAGGAATACCTTGAGCGCGCGGTTGCGGCTGCCCGCTCCACATTTGCCGTGGCGCCGTGGGAGAACTGGGCGCATACCGGATACATCGACGAGTCAGGCGCACTCACGGGATTTCATTGGGGGCCGGGAAGTGGAATGACATCGATTGAGATGATGTATCCAAAGCTCGGCGACGTTTTCATTGATGTTACGCACTATACCGGAGTGGGATTTAATGCCTGCTCCATCCGGGAGCTGAAGATTCAAGGACACGAAATCTCTTTCGCATTAAACGCGGTTCCATCACTTCATCCCATCCATGTAAAATTCGCAGGTCTGGATAAAAATGCCCAATATCGAATTACATGGAACGGGAACCAGTCATCGCCCATCGACGGCGCCACGCTACTGCGCGATGGATTCATCATCCAGCGGTGAACTTTAATCTTGCCTGCCAGCTCGAATCAAGTGAGTATAGCAAGATGGCTGCTCAAGATTAGCCCGTTATCCTATGATTCAGAAAATCACGCTTAAAGCCCAATACCGCATCTGCTACAGCCAGCCAGAAAGGCGCTATCCTTTCTGGCCGGCCAGCTAGCAGAAGTTACTGTTGGAAAGGAAGCCCGATGCACGGATGCACGTTGGCTCCGGTGTACGACGCATCCGGAGAATAGTAGAAATTCCACCCAATGACGTTGTTTTTTGCGGGTTCGAGCGCCGGATCGCTAAAGCTCATAGCAGGCCCGGGAACGTAGCCTTGTTTTTGGGCTTTCGCTGAAATCGGATACATCATCTGTGAGTCCGCAATTAGATTATTGGCAAAGGAATTGTTCTTCAGATCGCAGGGGCTGGTGCCTCCAATGCTGAAGTTTATGGAAGTTGGGCCGCCAAAGTGAATGCCGACTGACCTGTTCTGATAGATGGCATTGCCATAGAAGGTTCCGCCATTCACAGAACTGGTAGCCCGGTCCGCCACATAGATTCCGGAATAGTTGCCGGATAGCACGCAATTGGTAATGTTGATGTTGGAGATGTGATAGGTGCCGCTGGAGCCGTTGACTTCGATACCATTGCCCTGATTGTTCTGGATGATACAGTTATCAATCC
>DASTXK010000378.1:0-5457 GCA_035765555.1 Acidobacteriaceae bacterium | reverse complement strand
CCGATGTTGTCCGTGGGAAATCCAAATGGCGCTTGAGGATTGCTTGCCACTTCGTCCCAGCGCCATCCCGCCGCATTCGCTCGCGCTTCATTGATGAGCGTAGGAGAAAAGGTGTGCAGCCAGATCGCGGAGAAGGCATTGTTCACCTGAGTGTGGTTCCAGAGGTTCGCCTGCCGCGTCGGCCCGTTGAAATTAGTGGTTGAAATCGGGACCCAATAGAGCGCAAAACTGATGCGATCGTTTTGGGTGACCTGGGCATCGACGCGGCCGTTGTACTGCACCTGCGACGTGCTGGTCGGGTTGGGCGTGGTCAGGAATTGGAGATCAGGAACACCGTCCAGTCCATTGCCAACACCCGGAGTGGTTGAGCTGCCTCCGTATGTCAAATCCTGGTGTCCGAGGCCGGAGGTCAATGGCGAGCCCACATCCAGCTTTCCATCGATAGTCTGGCAATTGATGCCTTCCTGGAGCCCGGCTTGCTGGCAGGTCTGATTGATGAGGGTGCCTACGGGAGCCACGCCCGGATAGCCCAGATATTGTGCGGCAATGCTGCCGGAAGCCGCCGCCGACGAATCGAACTCGGGCGTCTCATACCAACCGCTTGGAGTCGCCGTACTATTCATAGGCTGCGATTCAAAGTTAAAGAAGAAGAAAACTCGGTTCTTCCACAGAGGCCCGCCAAAGTCGGCCCCAAACTGATTAAACCTGTCGGTGTCGCGCTTCAGGTTGCGTTGCGCTGGAGTGCCGGGTTGGTTGGAAGCCAAACCATTCCACCGCTGATACGCATTCAATCCCGGTCTCGCCGCGCGGAAAAATGCGCCGCCGTGAAATTGATTGCTGCCGCTCTTGGTCGTCACCTCGATGCTGGAGCCGGAAAAGCGCCCGTTCTCCGCATCGTAGCTGTTCGACACCACCTTCATGTTCGCAACCGAGCTCTCGCTCGGCGTGATGATGGAAGTTCCGCCCCACACCGCGCTTACCGTGCTGATGCCGTCCATCGAGATGCCATTGGTGTTGTACCGGCCGCCGCGGGTCTGGATCTGCGGGCCGTTCTCCGTCTGGAATA
The DNA here is from genome assembly GCA_035765555.1 of Acidobacteriaceae bacterium. GTDB lineage: Bacteria > Acidobacteriota > Terriglobia > Terriglobales > Acidobacteriaceae > Silvibacterium. The sequence continues at coordinate 4,391 of DASTXK010000378.1, read as the reverse complement.
TGCCGCTGCCGCTGCCGCCCGGTCCCTGGTTTCCAGGATTGTTGGACGACCCGCCATTCGCCGAACGCGCGCCGTTCCCAAACACGCCCGGAGTCAACTGCGCGAGCGTAAACACGTCCCGCCCGAACGAGGGCAGGTGCTCGATCTGGTTGCTGGTGATGGTCGAGCTTACCGTGGCCGTCTCTGTATCGAGCGCCGGAACTTCGCTGCCCGAGACTGTGACATTCTCCGAGACCGTTCCAAGCGCTAGCTTGATGTTTACAGCGTTCGCCTGCTCGGGAATAATGTGCAGGTTTTCGAGGGTCTTGGTCTGGAATCCTTGCCGCGTCGCCGTCAACGTGAAGGTGTCCGGGGGAAGGGCATTGAAGTTGTAAACGCCGCTGTCGTTGCTGGTGGCGGTCATGGTGTGGTTGTTGCTGTTGTTCTTCAGCGTCAGCGCCACTCCCGGCACCACCGCGCCTGATGGGTCCGTGACCACGCCCTGAATTGACGCCCTGTACTGGGCGGTCGCAAACGGGGCCATGCCGAGAAGAAAAGCGAACAGCAGGAGCGCCTGTATGCCCCGGGTAAGCGCCCGGTTCAAGGCGTAGTGCCGCGTAGGAATGGTTGCGTCGCGCATATTTCCTCCGAAAAATCGTTCAATACTTTCAATTGGCCGAGTGGCGCAATCGATTGTGCAGCCGAAGAAAGAGATACCATCCCAATTTCCGCATTGTCAACAACTTTGTTTTCCGTAGAGGAAATTCCCTGGTGGGGCCGTCGAAATCCCTGGACCCTTATTGCAGCGTGTAAAGATACGCCGCCACGTCCCGCGCCTGCTGCTCAGACAAGCCAAGGTCCGGCATTGCCGTCCCCGGCTTCATCTCCTGCGGCGTCCTGACCCATTCGACCAGATGATGCGGATCATTCGGAAAATTTCCCGCCAGCGTCGAGCGCCGCGCCATAAAGTTCAGCGGCGGCCCCACCACGCCATTTGCGCCGTCGATCCCCGGAATCGTATGGCACTTCCCGCATTCGTAGCGCGCAATCACCTGTTCTCCCCGCGCTGGACGCCCCCCGGTCCCCACCGTGTAAGGAGGCACCTGCTGGCCGCCAGTGCACCCGCTCGCCGTTGTGGCGGCGGCCGCCAGCAGCAGGACGACTTGCAATTTCCCCATGCGCATCCGAGCGCTTCCTCTTTGCGGAATCAGAATGAGGCCGAGGAAAATGGCTTCTCCATGCGCGCCCCACTGCGCTTAGAATCCTCATCGAAGAAAAAAGATGCGGGCTGTCCTTCTCGCGCGAGTCCGTTTCGATCTGCTCAACATCCATCGCTATTCCAAACCCTTACTTTCCGGCCCACGATAGTTTCAGCATCAAACGAACCAGCGATGTTCATCTCAAAGCGTCCAGCGGGGTGGAATTCCCTCCATCTGGCTCTTTGCGCTCTCGTCTTTGTTCCGCTTGTATCGCCGCTCGCATTCTGCCGGCAAACGGAAGGCAGTCCATCCCCCAATGGAGCAGCGATCTTCAATCGACGTTGCGCGAAGTGTCATGGCGAGCAGGGGCAGGGACTCAGCGCGCTCATCTCCATCGCGGGACCCAACATCCAGGCCGTCCATAATCCCGGCAGGGCCATGATGGCCGTTGAGACCGGCCCCGGTCATATGCCCAGCTTCGTGAATGTGCTTTCCGTCCCGGAAATCCGCGCCGTCTCCTTTTACGTCACACAGCATCTCGCGGTCATTCCGCTGCAAGGAGGCGATCTTGCCGAGGGCGGAACGCTCTTCCGCGCGCATTGCGCCGCTTGCCATCGCACCGCGGCCCGCGGCGGAGCGCTTGCCTTCACCGGAATAAACGCCCCGTCGCTCGTGAACGACTCCCCGCCTCTTATCGCCGGAGCAATCCGGTGGGGTCCCGGCCCCATGCCTGCGTTTCCGCCATCCGTTATTAGCGACGAACAGCTCAACTCAATCGTGAAATACGTCACGTTCGTCCAGCATCCGCCTAGCCCCGGAGGAACTCCACTTGGTTATTACGGCCCCGTAGCTGAGGGCTTCGCCGGATGGCTCGGCGTGCTGGTGCTGGTCATCTTCACCATTTGGATCGAAAAAGGAGGCAGGGGATGAGTGAAGGCGAGCGTAAAGGCGCATGGCTGCTCATGGTGTTCGCGCTCGGCTGGCGCATGATTACCGGCGGCTCCCGAAAATCCCTCCGTGCGCGGTCCGCGGCGGACGCCGACGCCGCCCGTATCCAGGAATTCCATCTCCCCAGCGGGCGCGATGCCGATACCAAAACCCAGGCCGTTACCTCGGGACGAGAGCGCTGGGGCACCTTGCTGGTTGCCTGTTCGCTGATCGCCGCCATTGCCGCCGGTATTGGATTTCTCTTCATCTACTGGACTGACGGAGGCAACAAGCTGCTGGGCGGCACGCTTGCGCTGTCGTTCGCCGGGTTCGGCATCGCCCTCGTCCTCTGGTCGCACTTCCTCATGGCCTACAAGGAAGCGACCGAGCCGCTCGAACCTCTGCCGTCGCCCGAGGAAGACCGCCAGACCGCTGCCGATGATTTCCGTACCGGAGCGCGAGACGTGAAGCGCCGTAGCCTGCTCAAGTTCATGACCGTTGCCGGAGCCGGTGTCTTTGCGGCCATGTTCGTCTCGCTGCTGCGCTCCTTTGGAGCGCCCATCGGGCCCGCGCTCTATCAAATTGTTTGGCGTCGCGGACAGCGCCTCATGACCGCCGACAACAAGCCTGTTTCCATCCGCTCGCTCAAGCCCGGCGACTCCGTAACGGTTTTCCCCGAGGGCAGCATTGGAGACGAACACGCGCAGACGGTGCTGGTCCGCGTTCAGGAGCGGTTCCTGCGGCTCCCCGCCGACCGCGTCGATTGGGCGCCCATGGGTTATCTTGCATACTCGCGCGTCTGCACGCACGCCGGATGCCCGGTCGGAATGTTCGAATCTCAGACCAACCTCCTCCTCTGCCCCTGCCATCAATCGACCTTTAACGTCCTCACCGGTGCCACGCCTACCGGAGGCCCCGCCGCACGCCCGCTTCCGCAACTCCCGCTCTATGCTGATAACGAAGGGCTGCTGCGTGCCGCGGGCCGCTTCTCCGCCACGCCCGGCCCCGGCTTCTGGGGGATCCAGTGATCCGGCGCATCGCCCGCTGGTTCGATTCGCGCCTTCACCTGGCCCAGCCCGCGCGCGAGGCCCTCAACCATATCTTTCCCGACCACTGGTCGTTCATGCTGGGCGAAATCGCCCTCTATTCCTTCGTGGTGCTTATCATTACCGGCTCGTTCCTGGCCATGTTCTTCAACGGAAGCACCGCCGATGTCATCTACCACGGGCCCTACCGTGCGCTCGACGGCGTCCATATGTCGGCGGCCTATCAGTCCGTCCTTCATCTCTGCTTCGGGGTTCCTGCCGGCCTGCTCATTCGCCAGATGCACCATTGGGCCGCGCTCATCTTCATCGGCGCAATCGTCGTCCATGTTGCGCGCATTTTCTTCACCGGAGCATTCCGCCGCCCGCGCGAAATCAACTGGTGGATCGGACTCACCCTGCTGGTGCTCGCGCTCTCCAACGGCTACTTCGGATACTCGATCCTCGGCGACCTGCTCTCCGGAGCGGGCCTCCGTATCGGCTATTCCATGGTGCTTTCCATTCCCATCGTTGGCCCCTGGCTGTCCTTCCTGTTTTTTGGCGGCAGGGTTCCGGTGGATGTCACCATCCCACGCATGTACGGCCTACACATCTTTGTTGTGCCCGCGGCTATTTCAGTGCTGCTCGCGCTTCACCTCGGCATCATCTGGAGACAGAAGCACACCAACCGCCCCGGTCCTGGACGCACCGACCACACCATCACCGGCTCCCGCGTGTGGCCCACCTATACCGCCAAATCCATCGCGCTGTTTTTTCTCGTCTTCGCCGTCATTGCCGCGCTCGGTGCTCTGGTGCAAATCGATCCCGTCTGGACCTATGGCCCCTACGATCCCATCGCCATCCTGCCCGGAGCGCAGCCCGACTGGTATCTGGCCTGGGTCGAAGGTGCCATGCGGCTCTTTCCCGGAGTCAACATTTATCTCGGCTCTTATCTGGTTCCCGAACTCTTCTTCCCGGGAATCCTCTTTCCGGTCCTGTTCTTCATCGTGCTGTACCTCTATCCGTTCTTTGACCGGCTCATCACCCACGACAACCAGCCGCACCATGTTCTGCGCCATCCGTATGAGCAGCCCTTCCAGACGGCCCTTGGCTGCGCCGTCTTCATGTTCCTCTTCGTCCTTTTCGTTGCCGCCGGAGACGACGTGATCGCCGTCGTCTCCGGAACATCCGTCGTCACCATTCGCCTTATCCTGCGCATCCTGGTCTTCGTTGCTCCCGCCATCACGGGAATCATCGTCTACGG
>DASTXK010000377.1:0-5168 GCA_035765555.1 Acidobacteriaceae bacterium | reverse complement strand
CACAAGCCAAAAAACTTTGCCCGAAATGCATGTGAATTATTCCGGTTCGATAAAATAGATATAGAAGCTAAATTCCTCAAGAGACCGCGCCATTTGCGGTCTTTTTTATTTGCTCTTGGAACGCCGCCTCGTGCGACCAACGGGAGCAATCACGCAATCCGGGCCCCAGCGCGCGTGGTTTTCGCGTGCCGGGGTAGGAAGCACGTACCGCTGGACGCGAAGTCCCGGTCTTTTTCATTTGTAAGGAGAGAACCACATGGCAGCCTGCAAACCCATTCGTCTCTGCGCCCTTGTCTTTGTCTCCGGCAAGCGCTGCGGATCGCCCGCCCTTCGTAATCAGCCTTACTGCTATCACCATGCCGGCAATCACCAGGCCTACACGCGCGACCGCTATCTCTGCGACCGCCTGGGCCGCATCCGGGAAAAGCTCGACGCCATGCCCGCCTCCGCCCTCCTCAATTTCCTCCATCAGCAGCTCTGCAACCTGCCCAAAACCCTGCATCGCTTTCCCGAAATAGACTTCACCCTCACCTACACGCTCGACCGCATCGAAGAGATAACCGCTCTGGAATCAACACTCTCGTCCTTGCTCCAGCAAAATCAGGAACTTGCACGCATGTTTCCGCCCAAACTGAAGGAAACAGAGACCTTGCCCACAACCCTCCCGGTTTGAATAACTTAGCTGGGGGTGCGTTTTCGTAAACCTAATAGAATCAATCAACTATAGCGCCCAACAAAATTGAAATTACTACTGAAATGGCGGTGGCCCACACAAGCCCGCTTTTGGCTTGTGTGGGGGACAGGCTTTGTATCAGGGCACGGCTTTACAACTAATCGGGTTTTTGGGAAGGGCACGAGTTCACTTGTGCCGCAAAGTACGAAAGATGAGCGCGGCTTTAGCCTCTGAGGGATGTTCGCCGCGCCCGCTGTACCATATCGGGTATGAAGCGGGGCCGGTTCGCGGCGATAGTTCTTCTCGGATTCCTGTTCAGTCTGGCGGCAGCGGCGCAGGCCCGCCGTCCCATGACTTTTAACGACCTGATGGCGATGCGCCGCCTCGGCGACATCTCCGTCTCGCCCGACAGCCGCTGGGTCATGTACTCGGCCACCGACGTGGACCTGGCCAAGAACTCCAAAACCTCCCACCTCTGGATAGTCCCCACAGCGGGCGGCCCAGCGCGGGCGCTCACCGACTCTCTGGCCGGTGAGAGCCGGGGCCGCTTTTCGCCAGACGGCAAGCGGATTCTCTTTGAGAGCACGCGCGAAGGTGTCCAGCAGATATGGCTGGCGGACTTCAATACCGCCAACGGAACCATCGGCGATCCGCACCCGCTGACCTCCATCAGCACCGGGGCTGACGGCGCCATGTGGTCGCCGGACAGCCGCAACATCCTCCTTGTCTCCAAGGTCTACCCCGACTGCCGCGACGACGCCTGCAACCAGCAGCGCGATAAGGAGCGGGAGCAGTCGAAGGTGAAGGCCCGCATCTTCACCCATCTGCTCTACCGCCACTGGAACCACTTCACTGGGGACAAGCGCAGCCACCTGTTCCTGGTCTCGGCGGACGGCGGCACACCGCGCGACCTCACTCCCGGCGAAGAGCATGATGTCCCGCCCTTCCAGCTCGAAGGCCCCGACCAGTACGGCTTCTCGCCTGACGGCAAGGAGATCGCCTACGAAGAGAAGCCCGTCTCCGACCCAGCCGTCAGCACCAATATCGACATCTTCACTTTGAGGCTCGACGACCCCAACGCCCGGCCTGTCAAGGTGTCCACCTCACCCGGCGGCGACCACTCACCGCGCTACTCGCCCGACGGCCGCTATATTGCCTGGCGCTCGCAAGCCCGCGCCGGATACGAGAGCGACCGCTTCCGGCTGGTCCTCTACGACCGCGAAACCCGGCAGATTCGCGACATACTGCCAAAGTTCGACCGCTGGGTCGACGAATTCACCTGGGCTCCCGATTCGCGGACTATCTACTTCGCCTACGGGGACGAGGGCGACGAGCGCGTCGGTTCGGTCCAGATCAACGGATCGGATTTCGTTCGCTACACCCGCCGCGGCGAATACGGCGACCTGCACCTCACGCCCGACGGTAAGCTACTGATCGCCGCCAAAATGACCATGCGGATGCCCGGCGAAGTCTACGCGCTCAAAGTCAGCGAGAAGCGCGTCGCTCCCGCCCCGGGCCGTGTAGCTTCCACCCTGCCGGCCTTCGCCGTCGCCCCGGAGCGCCAGCTTTCGCACCTGAATGACGCCTTGCTCGACCAGCTTGATATGCAGCCGATGCAGGCCTTCTGGTTCCCGTCCATTGGCCGCGTCAAGGTGCAGGGATTCATTATCAAGCCCCCCAACTTCGACCCGGCAAAGAAGTATCCCGTGAAGTTCCTCATCCACGGCGGCCCACAGGGCGCGTGGGGCGAGGGCTGGAGCTATCGCTGGAACGCCGAGCTGTTCGCGGCCAACGGATACGTGGTCGTCATGATCAACCCGCGCGGCTCAACCGGCTACGGGCAGGCCTTCATCGACGGAGTGAACGGCGATTGGGGCGGCAGGCCTTACGTTGACCTCATGCGCGGCCTCGACTACGCCGAGCAACACTATCCGTTCATCGACAAGACGCGCGAGTGCGCCCTGGGCGCGAGCTACGGCGGTTACATGGCCGACTGGATTCTCGGCCACACTCACCGGTTCCGCTGCATCGTCTCGCACGACGGCATGTTTGATACGGAGTCGGCCTACAACACTACCGAGGAGCTTTGGTTTATGGAGTGGGAGTTCAAGGGGACTCCCTGGACCAACCGCGCCATGTATCGCCGTTGGTCGCCCATGTTAGCCGCACCGAACTTCAAAACGCCCACGCTGGTCATCCACTCGCAATTGGATTACCGGCTCGACGTTTCACAGGGATATGCGCTGTTCGATACCCTCCAGCGCCTTGGCGTCCCATCCAAAATGCTCTACTTCCCGGACGAGGGCCACTGGATTCTGAAGCCGCAAAACTCGCAGCTTTGGTATAAGACCGTGAACGACTGGGTCGACGAGTGGACGAGATAACCTATGCCCTTCCGCGCCAAAAAGAAGCCCGAACCGCTCGCCGAAGCCGCGCTCTATGAGTATGCGGTGAACGCCCTCGGACGCAGGATGCGCACCGTCACCGAACTCACACGGCTGATGCGCCAGCGCGTCGAGCCCGGCGAAACCGGCCAGGCGAAGATCAACGCCGTCATCGCCCGACTCAAGGAGTACGGCTTCCTCAACGATTCCGATTACGCTGCGAACTATGCGCGCCTGCGGCAGGAGAACGCCAGCTTCGGCAAGCGCCGCGTTCGGCAGGATTTGGCCGTAAAGGGCGTCCACTCCGAGGTCATTGCTTCCACCCTTGATGCCGCATACGAAAACGTGAACGAAGAGGCCCTCGCCCGCCGCCATCTGGAACGCAAGGGCGTCAAGCAGCCCACCAACGACAAGGAAGCCGCCCGCATTATGCGGATGCTCATCAGGGCCGGATTTTCAACCGGCACCGTCTACGCTATCCTCAAGCGTTGGAACATCCCCGAGGACACGCTGGCCGCCTTTGAAAACCTCGAAGACGACCCGGCAGGCTGAACCAGCAACAGATCTTCTTCCGTGACCAGCGGGAACGGCCCGCGAAGCTGGGGTAGGAGGAATGGCGCGAAGCGCAGTTGCCTGGACGGCAAGTCCCCCGTGCGGCCAGCACTCCCGGTACACTCAAATCATGCCATCCAGCACCACAAACAAATGGACGGGCGCGGAGATCCGCGAAACCTTCCTCAAGTTTTTTGAATCGAAGCAGCACCGCCGCGTGCATAGCTCTTCGCTCGTTCCTGCCAACGACCCCACGCTGCTCTTCACCAACGCGGGCATGAACCAGTTCAAGGACGTCTTCCTCGGCTTGGAGCATCGCGACTACTCGCGCGCCACCAGCTCACAGAAGTGCGTCCGCGCCGGCGGCAAGCACAACGACCTCGAGAACGTGGGCTTCACGCGCCGCCACCACACTTTCTTCGAGATGCTGGACAACTTCAGCTTTGGCGACTACTTCAAGCGCGACGCCATCGCCTACGCATGGGAACTGGTCACGTCGCCCGAATGGTTCGGCATTCCCAAGGACCGCCTCTACGTCACCATCTTCAAGGGCGAGAACGGCGTGCCCCGCGATGACGAAGCCTACGATCTGTGGCTGGCCCAGGGCGTCCCCGCCGACCGCATCCGCGAATACGGCGCAAAGGACAACTTCTGGCAGATGGGCGACACCGGTCCCTGCGGCCCCTGCTCGGAGATTTTCTACGACATGGGCATTGAAGCGGCGGAGATGCCCGGCGTCGACAAGCCCTTCGGCCAGGACGAGGCCCGCTACGTCGAGATATGGAACCTCGTTTTCATGCAGTTCGACCGCAACGCGCAGGGCGAGTTGAACCTGCTGCCCAAGCCCTCCATCGACACCGGAGCCGGCCTCGAACGCCTCGCCGCCGTGCTGCAAGGCAAGGTCTCGAACTTCGAGACCGACCTGTTCACGCCGCTCATCGCAAAAGCGGGCGAGTTGACCGAAACCATATATAAGGATGGAACGGCACAGTCCGATGCATCGCTCCGCATCATCGCCGACCACGCCCGCTGCGCGACGTTCCTGATCTCCGACGGCGTGCTGCCCGCGAATGAAGGACGCGGCTACGTGCTGCGCAAGATTCTCCGCCGCGGCATCCGCCACGGACGCCTGCTCGGCCAGGACAAGCCCTTCATGCGCGACATGGTCTTCGCCGTGCGCGACGAGATGCAGGGCGCCTATCCGGAACTGAAGGAGTCCGCCGACCGTGTCGCGAAAGTCGTCGAAGCAGAAGAGCGGCAGTTCGCGCGGGTGCTGGAGATTGGCTCGCAACAATTGCAGACCGCAATGCAGAGTGGAGATTTCTCCGGCAGGCAGGCCTTCCACCTCTATGAAACCTTCGGCCTCCCGCTTGACTTCATGATGGACGCGGCACGCGACGCGGGCATTCACTTCGATCTCGAAGGCTTCGAGCAGGCCCGCGCCGAGGAGCAGGCGCGCGCGCGCGCCTCATGGAAGGGCGGCTCGAAGCAGTCGGCCAGCCCCGTTTACCGCGAGCTTCCTAAGACCGCATTCGAGGGCTACAAGCAGCTCAAAGTCG
>DASTXK010000376.1:0-3060 GCA_035765555.1 Acidobacteriaceae bacterium | reverse complement strand
AGACCAGCGTCTGATACGGAAAGACCGTCTGCTGGCTGTCTCCCGTTCCGTGCAGCCCGACGACAATTCCGTAGCCGATCAATTGGTTGTCGCGAATACCCTCCACGGTCGCTACATCCTTGATGCGGGCAAGCTGCGCGGGCGGCGTGGAGTCAGCGCGCAGCGGCAGACCGGCGGCGATCACGGCGAGGCAAATGAGGCTGGAGGCGAACCGGAAAGCAGAAACCATTTAGAACACCAGCCATTTCTCAATAAAGCGAACCACCGCGTTCGGACGGTGCGTGTAGTCGTTGATGATGCCCTTGCCGACAACCTCCAATTCGAGGTTGGCGATATCGGTCGAAAGCACCTGGTTTCTCGCGTTAATGTCGGCGGGCCGCACCAGCCCCCGCAGCCGGATCAGCTCCGTCTGCTGGTTGAAGGAAACCTGGCGCACGGCCTGAATCACCAGCATCCCGTTGGGAAGAACAGCCTCCACCTCGCCGCCCAGCGTCGTGGTTAGGCTGGAGTCGGTCACGCTCTGCCCTTGCGCGTTCAGCCCGTCGCTCGAAGCCTGGTTCAGAAGGCTGTTGAGCGCGTTGCCCGCGCTGATTTTGCCAAGCAGCGCCGAGACCTGCGAGTTGGCATTCGAGGAGCGCGAGTTCTTCACCGTGCCGTCCGTAGAGGCCGAAAGTGACTCGACCACCACAACAGAAATGGGATCATTCTCGTGCGTGGCCTTCACATCCGTATTGAGTCGCGTAAGCTGGCCGTCGTCAATCCAGATGGAGCCTGGAGTGCGCGCCTCGGCCGCGCTCTCCGCCCGCACCCGCGCGATGTAGGCATTCAGCGCCGCGTCGGGCGGGCTGGAATCGCGTGTGGGAAGTTTCTTCTTCGCCTCGGCGGGCGCAATGCAAAGCATGAGCGCCAGCAGCGCGACCCAAGGCGCGGCGTAATGTTTCATGGCTTCCCCCAGGCGGGTTTCGCCGCCGCAGCCAACTCGACAGAATGCGGCCCGCGCACAGTTCCCTGAAGGAAGCGCCCGCTGGCATCAATGCGCACGCGGATCTCCTGCCCGAGACGGCCCATCTCCATCGCGGTCCCGGAGAGCAGGATGCGGGCGGGCGAACCGGGATCATTAAAAACTTCAACCTCGGCTCCAGCCCTTACAACAACCGGCTGCGGCTGAGAATTCGCGGCGTGCTGCGCTTCCTGTTCAACGGGAACAGCATTTGCAGCGTGGTCCAACTCCGCACCGTGAGTGACATGCGCCCCCTCCGGAGCGAGCTTCATGCGGGCCGGCGCGCCGGGATGTTCGCAGTCCACCAGCACCTCCCAGTCGCGCTTCAGCGAAGCGTCATAGACGTAGTAATCGACCCTCCAGCGCGGCTGCGCTGTCTTGTCGCCGGACGGCGTGTCACATACCGAGGCATGCGCCGAAACGGCGGCGAGAGCGAAGATCAGGAATATCCAGACGACGCGGCGCATCGCTACTTCACCATATTGTTGACTTCGCTGTACATCTCATTGGCCGCGGTGATGACCTTGGAATTGCTTTCATAAGCCCGCTGCGCCAGCACCATCTGCACGAAGGCACCCACCACGTCCACGTTGGAGTTTTCGAGATACCCCTGCTGCAACATGCCCAATCCCTCCGGCCCGCCCGGATTGCCGAGCACAGCGTCTCCGGAAGAGAACGTGGCGGAATAGAGGTTCGACCCGATGCTGTCCAACCCGCCCGGATTGGCGAAGGTCGCAAGCTGGATCTGCCCAAGCTGCTGCGGGTTCTGCTGGCCGGGAATGGTCGCGTTGACCATGCCGTATTGCGTAATCGTTACGCCGGTGGCGTTGGGAGGGATGGTGATAGCGGGAATCAACTGGTCGCCCTGCGTGTCCACCAGCATTCCCTCGTTGTTGCGGTAGAAATTCCCCGCCCGCGTGTAAGCGATGGTCCCGTCAGGACGCTGCACCTGGAAAAACCCCGCGCCCTGAATGGCAAGGTCCGTCGGATTGTCGGTCTTGTTCATGTCGCCCTGGGTCATAATGATTTCACTGGCCGAGGACTTGGTGCCGAGGCCGATCTGCAATCCCGCCCCGACCGTCTGGTTGCTCTCCGCCGCGCCCGGCGTCACCAGGTTCTGGTAGATCATGTCCTGAAACTGCAACACCCTCTGGCGAAAGCCAACGGTCGAGGAGTTGGCCAGATTGTTGGCGATGGTGTCGAGGTTCAACTGCTGCGCGCTCATGCCGCTGGCGGCCGTGTAGAGAGCTCGGATCATACGTTTCTCCTTAAGATTTAGCCCGGGAATTCCTTAAACCCTGGGCAATTGCTCGCTGGCGGTTTTGTCGAGATCGTTGTCAAACAGCACCAGAGCCTTCTGCATCATCTCGGCCTGGCGCTGCGCAAGAATCAGGTCCATCGTGCCCTGAATCACGTTCTGGTTCGAGCCTTCGAGCGCCCCCTGCCGGATCGTCGCGCCCGTCGCAGGCAGCGGCTTCGCTCCGTTGACGGGCGCAAACCGGTTGGCCCCTTCGGGCGTAATGGATGTGGCGGACGCAAAGTTAAAGATGCCGAGATCGCCGGCCACCGCTCCGTTCACCGAAATGGCCCCGTTCGCCCCAATCGTGATGGTCCCGGCGGGAATGAGAATAGGCCTGTTCTTCGTGTCCAGCACTGGCTCGCCCTGAGCGGTGACGAGCGTCCCGCTGGCCGAACGCTGGAAGCCGCCGTCGCGGGTATAACGAATGCCGTTTTTCGTCCTGATGGCGAAGAACCCCTGGCCCTCGATGGCCACATCCAGAGGATTGCCCGTATGAGTCAGCACGCCCTGCCCAAGATCAAGCTGGTTGCCGCCCAGCACGCCAAAGTTGTTCACGGTGCTGTCAAGCTGGTCGCCCGAGGCGCCCGGGCCCATCAGGGCCGAGCGAAAATACTCGCGCTCGGCGCGAAAGCCCTGCGTCCCCGCGTTGGCCAGGTTGCTCGCCGCCGCGTCCAGCGCCTCGGAACGCGCCAGCCAGCCGGAAAACGCCGCATAAAATCCGCTGCCCATGGACTGTGTCCTTTCGCCGGAAGAAATAGCA
>DASTXK010000375.1:0-7641 GCA_035765555.1 Acidobacteriaceae bacterium | reverse complement strand
CGGGTCGCTCAGGGTCTGATCCGGAGAGCGCCTGCTCCCCTTCTAGCCTCCATCCAAAGTATGGCCCGCTGCTCCGCCTTTCGATCCACGACAATCTACAAACAAAACTTTTAGCGTAAGAAGGCTGAACATTGTGTCACTTTCAGGGAGCCAGGTTTCAAGATGCGAAATATTTTGCGAGCGGTGTCCGCGTGTGCCGCGATCGCCCTTTCCTGTAGTGCTGTCGCCCAATCAAACTTCGCCAGTCTGCACGGGGTGGTGCGCGACCCGCATCAACAACCGGTAGCCAATGCTTCAGTAGTCGTGACGGCGGAGGCCACCGGCGCCGCGAGACGTCTGACAACCAACCCTGACGGCTTCTACAATGCGCCGGCGCTTGCGGCCGGCGAATATACGGTTGCGGTAACGTCATCCGGCATGGTGACGCTCCGGCGAAACCTGACGTTGGAGGTGGGGCAAAGCCTCGACATTGATTTTCAATTGCAGTTGAGTTCGGTCGCGCAATCGGTCACGGTGCGGGGCGGATCCGTCATTATGGATTCCACCAAGACCGATGTGGGCGAGGTGATTCCGCCGGAAAGCATTCGCAATCTTCCGCTGAATGGCCGCATGATTCTGGACCTGGCGCTTACGGTGCCCGGAACGCACATGGGTTCAGGCGCGCAGACGGGAGACGCGAACCCGCTGTATTGGCGTCCGGGGCAGGGCTCGGCGATCAGTATTGGAGGGAGCCGTCCGAACGCCAATTATTTCCTGCTGGATGGCGCGACCAACACCGACCCAACCTTCTGGACACAGAACATAAGTCTGTCGCCGGACGCGATTCAGGAATTCAGAGTCGAGGCATCCAGCTATTCGGCGGATGAAGGCGGTGCGGGCGGCGGGCAAATCAACATTGTTACCCGCTCGGGCACCAGCCATTTTCACGGCGCGCTCTACGAATATCTGCGGAACAGCATCTTTGACGCTCATTCCTTTGAACAGATGGGAGATGCGAATCATCTGGTGCAGAACCAGTTTGGCGGCTCGGTGGGTGGCCCCGTGCTTCGCGCCCGGCGCACCTACTTCTTCGCGAACTTTGAAGCGTATCGGCATGTGCAGGCGGACACGGCCATCGAGACGGTGCCCACGCTGGATGAGATCAACGGCGACTTCAGCATGAGCGGCGTGGATGTCTACAATCCGGACAGCTATCAGATGGTCGATGGCAAAATCGTGCGCGACCAGTTTCCGGACAATAAGATTCCAACCGAGATGCTCAGTCCGGTGGCTGTGCAATTCATGACGAAGTATCTGCCGCGTCCCAACATGATGAGCATGGGCGGGGTGGACTCAAACAACTACATGGACGTGCGGAACGAGCGGCAGAACTTTAATCAGGGGACGTTACGGATCGATCACGACTTTGCGAACGGCGATGTGCTGTTTGTGCGCTACTCGGGATCGAACGAGTCCGGTTTTACACCGCAGAACCTGCCCGGATTCGGCGCTTACAATGACAATTTTGCGCAGCAGGCAACGGCATCCTGGAACCACATTGTTTCCGCAAACCTGGTGAATACCACGGTGCTGGCGGCTTCGCGGCTGTCGATGTTCCGCTACTCGGAAAACAACGGTGTGAACGACATTGTGGACGAGCTTGGCATTCAGGGCATTGGCTTTGGCGGCAAAGGCGCGTGGGGCGCGCCGTGGTTCGCCGTGCAGGGATATTCAGGCTTTGGCGACTCGTTTGCGGCAACGCCGGTGCATGACTGGGACACCGTCTACGAGGGGCGCGACACGCTTTTCTGGCAGCGGGGACGCCACAACTTGAAGTTCGGCGCAAGCTATCGGCGATATTTGTGGCCGATGTGGGGCTTCTTCCAGAACCGCGGGTTTTATCAGTTCACCAAAGGGTTCACCACACGGACGGCGTCGAATGACGGGACGGGCTCCGCGCTGGCCAGTTTTCTGCTGGGGCTGCCCGCGGTGCGGCAGCGCCAGGCGGGGATTCCCGTGATGGACCTTCGCAATTGGTCTGCCGATGCCTACGCGCAGGATGAGTGGCGCATTACGACCAACACCACGATCAATTTTGGGCTGCGGTATGAGTATTCGAGCCCGCTTTGGGACGCGCATTACACGAACAGCAATCTGGATTTTTCCTCGCGCGCGCCGGTAGCGTTTATTGGAGGGCAAGGAAAATATCCCAACAGCCTGCTGTTCGCCAATCATCTGAACTTCGCGCCGCGCGTGGGCATCGCGTATCACTTTCCCGGCGCGGGCGTAATTCTTCGCGGAGCATACGGCATTTTCTACACTCCGGTCGATTTCAACACCTGGTGTAACCAGCGGCACAATGTCCCATTTGTCTTTCCGGAGACCCAACAGAGCGATAACTTTATTCCGTCAATTAATGGCTTCAACTTTGGTCCCGCGGTTTTGGGCCAAACCGTGGTCAGCTTCGCATCGTTCGATCCTCATGCGCCGCCGCAGCATGTGCAGCAGTGGAACGCCACGGTTGAGAAATCGCTGGGACACGCGACGAGCGTGGAGGTGGGATACCTGGGCGCCCGGGGCTTCCACCTGCAGCGCGCTCATTTGATGAACAATGCGCAGCCCGGGCCGGGTGCTGTCCAGCCGCGACGCCCGTTTCAGCACATCAGCTTTGTGGACGGCACCGAATTGCCGGCCAGCACGCAGGCCGTCAGCATGACGTTTCCGGTGAGCGCGATCAACCAACTGGAGAACACGGCCCAAAGCTGGTACGACGCCGGATACGTGAATCTGCGCCGCCGCTACAGCAGTGGCTTGAGCCTGCTGGCGAACTTCACCTTCGCCAAGAACCTGACCAATTCTCCCGACTTCCGGTCGCCGATGGATGAGTCGGCCATTCCGCAGAACAACAATAATCTGGCGGCGGAAAAGGGGCCAGCCTGCGACATTCGCGAGCGGTTTGTGCTGAGCGCGGTCTATGCCGCTCCGTCATACAAGCGATTCACCTGGACGCGCATCGCCACGGAGGATTGGCTCTTCTCTACGATTTATCAGGCGCAGTCGGGATTCCCATTCACGGTTTCGGTATTTGGCGATACGGCGAATGCGGGCACGATTCTGGGAGAGAACCCGATTCGCGCCAATCTGACTGGGCAGCCGATCTTTCCTCACGGCACGAAGAACTTCCAACACTGGATGAATCCAGCCGCCTTTGCCGCGCCGGCCGCCTATACGTTCGGGGACGCGGGCCGCAACTCGGTGTATGGGCCGGGAATGCGGATGATGGACCTCTCCGTCCAGAGGACAATTTCAATTCGTAATGAGAAACCGCTGATTGTGCAGGCGGACTTTTTCAATGCCCTGAACCATACAAACCTGGGAACGCCGAACCGCTTTGTGAACGAGCCGCAGTTTGGGTCCATCACAATGCCGATGATGCCGGGGCGGGAAATTCAATTGAGCGCGCGCTATCAGTTTTGAAACGGGCGGCGGAGATGATGCCGGACTCACATAATTTCCGGGGCGTCGATGCCCAGCCAGGCAAGCGAGCGGACAAGCTCGCGTTCGGCGACGGCGGCAGTGGCCAGCAGGAAGGTGCGGCGGGCGGGGTCGGCCTCGGTAAGGATGTGGTGCTTTCGGTAGAAGTCGCTGAAGTCCTGCGCGAGTTGGAAGGCGTGCTTGGCGAGATAGGCCGGCTCCGCCGAGGCGATGCATTGGGCTAAGAGCAGCGAGGTTTTGGAGGCGCGCAGCCATAGACGCCAGATGGCCTCGTTTTCTTCTCCGGCGAGATACGGAGCGGGGTCGAGCGAGGCAACGGCGGCCAGCGCGGCTTCGGGAGTGGTTTCCGCCTTGCGGAAAATGCTGCGCGTGCGCACCACGGCATATTGAAGGTACGGGCCGGTTTCACCCTCGAAGCTGAGCGCATCTTTAAAGTCAAAAGCGATGACCGAGTTCCGCGTGTACTTGAGCATGAAGTAGCGCAGCGCTCCCACAGCGATGGCGCGGGCGGTGGCTGCGCGCTCGGGCTGTGGCAGCTCGGGATGGCGCTGGTCGACTTCCGCCCGAATGGCGGCAATGAGCTTGTCGATCAGATCATCGGCCTTTACGCCAAAGCCCTTGCGCCCGGAAACTTCGATGTAAGGACGCGCGCGGTCTTCGTCGGAAATTGTGTAGCCAAGTTCTTCCGCGCAACGCGGCGTGAGCGCGACCATTTCATACGAAAAATGTGTGTAGCTGGCGGCCTGCTTCGTGTAGCCGAGGCCACGCAGAGCTTCAATAACGTTGGCCTGCGGGTCAGACTGGCGGGAGTCAATTACGTTGTAGATGGCGGTGGCGTGGCCAAAGCTGGGGTGGGCTGCTTCTCCGGATTCGGAAGAGATCCAGCACTGGTGATCTGGATATTTGTAGAACTTTCTATACCCGAAATCGCGCCCCAGCAGGCCGAATTTCCAAAGGTGGTAGGCGATGTCCTTGCCGACGTAAGTCACGGTGCCGTTGGAGCGAACAATGACCTTCGCGTCTTCATCTGGAAGACCTTCGGCGAGCGCCTCGGAGCCTGGTCGGCGCATGACCCAGCAGCCCTTGTTCTTGCCCTCGGTTTCTTTGTAGAGCACGCCTTTGTCGCGCATCTGCTCGAAGGCCGAATCCCAGAAGTGAAGGTGCAGGATTTCGCTTTCGCGCGGCAAAAAATCGTATTCGATGCCGAGGCGCAGCATGGTTTCTAAATGACGGCGAAGGATGGCCGTGGAGATAAGTTCGGCAATGGCTGCGGTTTCGTTGCCTCCGCGCTCAAGGGCGTGCAGGGTGTCGAGGCGAAGCTCAACGCGGCGCGGCTTTTGCGCGGCATCTTCGTCGTACCACTGCGAAACGCGCGCATAGAGGTTCCAGCAGTAGTAGTCGATGCGCTCGCCGCGAGATTTGAGTTCGACGAGAAGCGATTCCACGTCGGCCAGGAATTTGTTCTCGAGATATTGGAGCCCGACAACGATATCCGCGACCTGGACTCCTGTGTTGTCGATGTAGTTCTGCACATCCACCTGTTCGCCAGCGGCCCGCAGCAGGCGGACGAAGGTGTCTCCCAGAATGGCGTTACGCAGGTGGCCAACGTGCGCGGCCTTGTTGGGATTGATGCTGGTGTGCTCGACAATGGCGTGGCCCTGATGCCGGGCCGCGGGCTCAATCTCGGCATTCGCTGCGAGGTCTTTGGCTGCGGCGGCGCGGTCGAGCCGCGCGTTGATGTATCCGGCGCCCGCAACTTCAAATGAGGTGAAGCCGGGCACAGGGCCGAGCGCGGCGACGATCTCCTCCGCAATTTTGCGCGGAGCTTTTTTGAGGCGGCGGGCCAGCTCGAATGCGATGGGCAGCGCGTATTCGCCGAACTTGATTTCCGGCGGCTGCTCAACGGCGAGCGCATCAAGTTCGATGGAGAACTTTTCGCGGAGCACGGCGCGCAGGCGCGCTTCAAGAACCTTCTGCTGGACTAAATACACGTGGGATGGACCTTCAGTTTCACGATGATACGAATGATTTCTGATCAAATTTTACATGGAGAGGTGGCGTTCTCCGGATCCGGGCACGCGGCGCATCGCTGTTAAGATGAAGGAGATTCGGCTTTTTTATCCATTCATGGCAGACAAGTTTTACCTCACGACTCCGATTTACTACGTCAATGCGCGGCCCCACATCGGCACGACTTACACAACAGTTGTGGCCGACGTCATCGCCCGCCGCAAGCGCGCGCTGGGCGTGGACACGTTTTTCCTGACTGGAACGGACGAGCACGGGCAGAAGATTGAGCGCTCGGCGGAGCGCGCCGGATGCTCGCCGCAGGCGTTCACCGATGAGGTTTCAGCGCAGTTCCGCGCGCTATGGGACAGGATGGGGCTCACCTACGATGACTTCATCCGCACGACCGAGCCTCGCCACAAACGCGGCGTGCAAAAGCTGTTCACGCTGCTCAAGGAGCGCGGCTACATCTATAAAGGGTCGTACACGGGGCAGTATTGCGTGAGCGACGAGGCCTATGTGGACGTGCCACCTGGCGCGCCTTGTCCGGAATGCGGGCGCCCGACCGAGACCATCAACGAGGAAAACTACTTCTTCAAGCTCTCGGCGTTTGAGCGTCCGCTGCTGGAGTTTTACGAAGCGCATCCGGAGTTTATTCGTCCCGAGACGCGCCGCAACGAGGTGGTGTCGTTTGTGCGCGCCGGGCTGAAGGACCTCTCGATCAGCCGAACGAGCTTCAAGTGGGGCATTCCGGTTCCGGGCGATGAGAAGCACGTTATTTACGTCTGGATGGACGCGCTGGCCAACTACATTACGGCGCTCGGCTGGGGAAGCGAAGACGAGTCGAAGTTCAGGAAGTATTGGCCTGCCGACCTGCACATCGTCGGGAAAGAGATCACGCGCTTCCACTGCGTCTACTGGCCGGCATTTCTGATGGCGGCGGGGCTGCCGCAACCAAGGTCTGTTGTGGCGCACGGATGGCTGCTCTTTGAAGAGAGCAAGATGTCGAAGTCGCGCGGCAACATCGTGCGCGCGGAGACGATTCTGGAAGTTCTCGGCGCGGACGCGCTGCGCTATTTCCTGCTGAGGGAAGTGGTCTTCGGGCAGGATGGCAGCTTCAGTTTTGATGCTCTCGTCCAGCGGTATAACTCCGACCTCGCCAACGGCTATGGCAACCTGGTAAGCCGCACGCTGACGATGATTGGGAAGTATTTCGACGGCGTGGTGCCGGAGCCAGCCGGATTGCAGGCCGCATCTCACCCCAACACGCAAAGACCGCGTGTTGGGGACCCCGCATCGCTCGCGACGGAAATTCCTGAAACCGTGACCGCGGTCGAGCAGTCGTTTGAGGCGTTGGATTTTTCCCGCGCTCTCGAACGGCTGTGGACCATCGTGGCGGCGACGGATGGATATCTGACGGCGAGCGCTCCGTGGAAGCAGGCCGAGAGCCTGACCGATGAGCAGCAGCGTGCGCTGCGGGCGACAGTGCTGTACACGGCGGCAGAGGCCATCCGCATCATCACGGCGCTGGTCTATCCTGTGCTGCCGGACGCGGCGTCGAAGGTTTGGGCGCAGCTAGGGCTGGGCGACATCAAAACATCGAACCTAGAGCAAATAGCGTGGGGCGGGCTCAAGCCGGGCACAAAACTGGGCGAGCTTGGGCCGGTGTTTCCGCGCGCGGAAAAGGATGCGATGACCAAAATGAAAGAAATAGAAGAGAAGAATGCTCCGGCGGCTCCCAACGAGGAGAAGGTGGCGAAGGCGGACAAACCCGCAGAGGAAGCGGCGGCTGCGGAGCGCAAGGCCGTGGCTCCGAAGCAAGCCGAAGCGCGGCATGAGGCGGGAGGCCGCGCAGTGCCGGCTGCTCCGGCGGTCTCGGCAACAGGAACGGTGGTGAATCCGGTCCGGGAGGCGGCTGCTGTCGCACCTGCCGCCGGCGACAAGATCACGATCGACGACTTCGCCAAAGTTGAGCTGCGTGTGGCGCAGATCAAGGTTGCGGAGCGGGTTCCGAAGGCCGACAAGCTGCTGCGGCTGGAAGTGGACCTGGGCTACGAGCAGCGGCAGATTCTTGCTGGGATCGCTGAGGCTTACACGCCTGAGTCGCTGGTTGGACGCAAGATCGTGATCGTCGCGAATCTTGCCCCTCGTAAGCTGCGC
>DASTXK010000374.1:0-11603 GCA_035765555.1 Acidobacteriaceae bacterium | reverse complement strand
GGAATGGGATACCTCGCGGCGATGGGCGTCCTGAAGGTACGGCACGGTGTGGGCACGTTTGTGGCGGACGGGCCTCCGGAGCTTGGGAAATCCTCACTGAACGTGATGGGCGCGCTCTATGGATTCCAGCCCTGGCAGATGTTTGAGGCGCGCGTCGTTTTGGAAAGCCAACTTGCCGCGTTGGCCGCGGAGCGCGGCACGGCATCGGACCATGGGGCACTGGCCGAAGAAATCGCGGAGATGTACGCGACCATCGACAGCCCAACGGATTATTTGATTCACGATCTTCGCTTTCATCGGACCATCGCGCGCGCGTCGGGAAATCCCATTCTTGCGTCGCTGATGGAGACCGTCACGTCGGCGTTGTACGATGCGGCGCGAAAGGCGGTGGGGCGTCCTCGCGACCGGCGTGAATCAGCGGAATTGCACCACGAAATTTATAAGGCAATTCGCGCGCACAAGGCGGCTGACGCGCGCCGGCTGATGGAGCAGCACCTGAGAATGGCCGAGGCGCAATGGGCCGAGAACAACGCGACGCGGTCGCGAGGCAGGGCAGGCGCGGAGAAGGCGCTTGCTCGACAAACGTCTTGAGGGCCGCTATATTCAGTGGTCAGACCTCATGACAGCAATGGAAAGGGAGCATGAAACTTCTGCATGATGACCGGCTTTTTCCGGCTGGCGACGCGACGCGAAGAGTCGCGAAACAGATCTATCAGGAAATCAAAGGCCTGCCTCTCGTCAGCCCGCACGGCCACACGCAGGCGGCGTGGTTTGCTCGGAATGAGCCATTCCCCGATCCAGCGACGCTCTTTGTGCAGCCAGACCATTACGTCTACCGGATGCTCTACAGCCAGGGCATCTCGCTCGACGATCTGGAAATCGGCGCGCCCGTTATCAAGGCCCCGCGCAACGTGTGGCGCATCTTCGCCCAGAACTATTACCTGTTTCGCGGAACGCCTACGCGGCTCTGGCTCGACTACGCCTTTGAGGAACTCTTCGGCCTGCACGAGCGCCTCTCTGCGAACAACGCGGACCATTATTACGACACCATTTCTGAAAAACTTCAAACGCCGGGATTTCTGCCGCGCGCGCTTTACGAACGGTTCAATCTTGAGGTGCTGGCCACGACGGATTCTCCGCTCGACTCGCTCAGCGAACACAAAGCCATTCGTGACTCGGGATGGAAGGCCCGCATTCTACCGACCTTCCGGCCCGACTCTGTTGTGGATCCGGACTTCGATGGCTTTCGTGCAAATATCGCCAAGCTGGGCGAGCTGACTGGCGACGACACGGAGAGCTGGGCCGGCTATCTGCGCGCGCTAGAAAAGACGCGGGCGCGGTTCAAGGAACTCGGTTGCACGGCAACGGACCACGGACATCCCTCGGCGCGCACGGCGGACCTGCCAAAAGCGGAGGCCGAGAAACTCTACGACTCAGTCCTGAAAGGCGATGCCAGCGCGGAGGAGCGCGAGTTGTTCCGCGCGCAGATGCTGACCGAGATGGCCGGCATAAGCGTTCGCGATGGTCTCGTCATGCAGATTCATCCCGGCGCTTTCCGCAACCACAACCGGCAGGTGTATCAGAAGTATGGACGCGACACGGGCGCGGACATTCCCACGGCGACCGATTACGTGAACGCGCTCCGTCCGCTGTTGGATCGGTTTGGCAATGAGAAGGACTTCACGCTGATCCTGTTCACGCTGGATGAGTCGGCCTACAGCAGGGAGCTTGCGCCGCTCGCAGGACATTATCCCTGTCTGCGGCTCGGGCCGCCATGGTGGTTTTACGACAGTCCGGAGGGCATGCGGCGCTTCCGCGAGACAACGACGGAGACGGCTAGTTTCTACAACACCGTGGGATTCAATGACGACACACGGGCGTTTCTTTCCATTCCGGCGCGGCATGATGTGGCCCGCCGCATGGACTGCGCGTACCTCGCGAAGCTGGTGACGGAACATCGTCTTGACGAGGACGAGGCCTATGAAGTCGCGCGCGATCTGACCTACAATCTGGTCCGCCGGGCCTACAAGCTTTAGCACAAAACCTTTCAGGAAGAGTTTTATGGAACCAACATTGCGGGAAGAGGCGGACGAAGAGCAGGGTTTGTCAGGCGACCGGATGAGCCATGTGCGGTGGACCATCTGCGCGATGCTGTTTTTCGCGACCTCCATCAACTACATGGACCGGCAGGTCATCTCGCTGCTGAAGCCTACGCTGGCGCACACCATCGGCCTCACGGAGATCAACTACGGCTACATTGTCGATGCCTTCCAGGCCGCGTACGCCATTGGACTGCTGGGGATTGGTCGGCTGGTGGACCGCATCGGCACGCGCATCGGCTACATCCTCATCATGGGGATCTGGAGCCTTTCCGCGATGGGCCACGCGCTGGCGAACTCGGCCATGGAGTTCGGAATCGCGCGCTTCTGCCTCGGCATCGGCGAATCGGGCAACTTTCCCGCGGCCATCAAGACCGTGGCTGAGTGGTTTCCGCAGAAAGAACGATCGCTGGCCACCGGCATCTTTAATTCCGGTGCGAATGTGGGGGCCATTCTGGCCCCGCTGGTTGTGCCCTGGGTGACGATCAAATTTGGATGGCGCGCGGCTTTCCTCACCACCGGCATCTTCAGCGCGTGCTGGATTCTGTGGTGGTGGCGCTTCTACCGCAAGCCCACAGACCATCCATCGCTGACGAAGCGCGAGCTGCGCCACATTTATAAGGAAGCGGCGGTCGAGATGGGGCCGAGGACGCCATGGGTCAAGCTGCTGGGCTATCGGCAGACGTGGGCCTTCTCGGTCGCGAAATTTCTGACTGATCCCGTCTGGTGGTTTTATCTCTTCTGGCTGCCGTCGTATTTTACGCAGCGCTACCATCTGGATCTGTCGCACCTCGGCCTGCCGATCATCCTGATCTACAACATGTCCGCGGTGGGCAGCATTGGTGGAGGCTGGCTGCCGGCACCGTTCCGCAAGCTCGGGCTTTCGGCGGAAGGCGCGCGGCTGTCGGCCATGCTACTGTGCGCGTGCCTGGTGGTGCCGGTGTTCACCATCAGCCATCTGCAATCGGAGTGGGCGGCGATTGTGCTGCTAGGCATCGCAGCGGGCGCGCATCAGGGCTGGTCGGCAAACCTGTTCACCACCGTCTCGGACATGTTCCCGCGCAGCGCGGTGGGTTCGGTCACGGGCATAGGCAGCATGGCCGGGTCTGTGGGCGGGTTCCTCATCGCCTTCTACGCTGGACATGTGTTGCAACGTACCCATAGCTACAAGAGCCTGTTCATCATTGCATCCAGCATGTACCTGCTGGCTCTGCTGTTCGTGGTGGTGCTGGCGCCGAAGCTCAGAAAAGCGGACATAGCCGAAGCGGCAGCATGACTTGGTTAACAACAAGGAAGGAGCAGAATGCCCTGGTTCAGGATTGAAGCGGACGCCATTCCGGAAAACGAGATCAAAGCCGCCGCCGTGCGCCTGGTGGAGGAGGCCCAGAAACGGATTGGCCCAAAGCTGAAGCGGGTGCTGCTGCTGCCGCCCGACCTCACGCGGGCGCACTCCGGCGTCGGCAAGGTGACGGAGTGGATCTACCAGGAGGTGATGCGGCGCGAGCCGGAGGCGCACGTTCGGGTCATCCCCACGCTTGGCCAGCACCGCCCACACACCGAGGCCGAGAACAAGTGGATGTTCGGGTCTATTCCGAACGACATTATCCTGCCGCATGACTGGCGCGGCGGCGTGTCGCATGTCGGCGTGATTCCCGGCTCGCGCGTGAAAGAGACGACCGGCGGGGCCGCCGACTGGGAGATTCCCGTCGATATCAACTCCACGCTTATGGACGAGCCGTGGGACCTGATTGTGAACCTCGGCCATGTGGTCCCGCATGAAGTTCTGGGCTTTGCCAACCACAACAAGAACTACTTCATCGGTTTGGGAGGCAAAGACACGATCTGCGCCTCGCACATCGCGGCGGCCGTTTATGGAATTGAGAACAACCTCGGCTGCCTCATCACCCCGCTGCGGGCCTGCTACAACCAGGCCGAAGACGAGATGCTGAAGCATTTGCCCGACGTGTACTTCCAGATCGTGATGCAGCGCGATCCAGAGAACCGGCTCGTGACCAGCGGGCTCTATATCGGCGACGATCTGGAGACATATTTGGAGGCGGCCAAGCGGTCGCGCGCGCAGAACATCACGGTTTTCGACAAGCCCGTCCGGAAGGTTGTCGCCGTGATGCAGGCGGACGAGTTCCGCGCGACCTGGGTTGCCAACAAGGCCGTCTACCGCACACGCATGGCCATTGCCGATGGAGGCGAGCTGCTGATTCTGGCTCCCGGCGTCGAGCGCTTTGGAGAGCAGCCTGAAGTAGACGCGCTCATCCGCAAGTACGGCTACAAGGGCACGGAGCGAACGCTGCGCCTCTATCGCACCGAGGCCGACATGCAGGCGATTCCGCACGGCGTAGCGCATCTTATCCACGGCTCCAGCGAAGGCCGCTTCAACATCACCTACGCTCCCGGCCACCTCACGCGCGAGGAAATCGAGTCCGTCGGCTACCAGTACGCCGATCTTGCCGAAGCGCAGAAGCGGTACGATCCCGCAAAGATGAAGGAAGGCTGGAACACCATGCCCGACGGCGAGGAGGTCTTCTACATCAGCACTCCGAGCGCGGGACTGTGGGCCACCGAGGCCAAGTTGAACAATCCATCGCGGCGGGACTATGGGCAATAGGCTTAGATCTGTCTTAGAACCGTGCCTTTAGCTGTGCTGGCGTTCCCAGAGCATGGCGTCGAAGTCGTGGGTGATCTGGAAGCCAGCACGGCGGTAGAGGGAGACAGCGTTCTCGTTCTCGGCGGTCACGGTGAGGGTGAGGGCGCGAAACCCCTGGCGCTTAAGGTTCGCGGCGCAGTGCTCGATGAGCATGCGGCCAAGTCCGAGGCCGCGCTCTTCTTTCGCTATGCAAATTTGGGTCACGTGGGCCACGTCTTCGCGGACGCGCGAGCAGAGGATGAGGCCGGAGAAGTCGCCGCTTCCAGGGCGGACAAGGACGCGGGAGGCGGGGCCATCAAAGTATCCGCAGCCGGGAAAGCGGACGATGTTGTGGAGGAAGCGGAGCGATCCCGAGACGGTGCGGTACTGGTCGTTGATGTAGCTGTCGAGGTGGCCGTTGTAAGCCGCGGAGATCAGGCGCGCGGCGGCGTTGAAGTCATCTTCGCGCCATGGGCGCAGGTCGAATTCCGGAGGCAGCGCGGGGGCGGCGGGTTGCTCTCCGAGAAGGTCGCGACGCATGAAAAGGCGCCGATGGACACTGAAGGCGGCGAGTTGGAAGGGCCGCACCAGTTCACCATGCGGGTGCAGGAGCAACTGCGACTCGATGCGGTCCACGCCGGGCGAGTTCTGGAGTAGTTCCAGGAGGTTTTCGAGGAGCCTGGAGGCGACGTCGGCACTGGTAGATTCAACATGCTGAGGCAGGAGGGCGAAGACATCTCCAACGACGGCCTTGTGGTCCTCATAGACGCAAAAGACGTATCCGGCAATGCGGCCATTTTCGACGGCGACGTATCCGGGGAGAATACGGGAGTCAAGATATTGCAGCAGCAGATTGGCCGAAGGGCGGTAGTCCCATTCGAGGCGCTGGCTCCAGACGCGGGCCTCGGCTTCCAGCAGCGGGCGGAGGCTGGAGGCGGAGAAGTGCCGGAGATCGAGAATCTCAAGCTGGAGTGCGGAGGTCATGGCTGTTTATGAGACGGTTCTCACCATTTGTTGGCAACTATCGTCAGATGCGATTTCGGGCGGTTGAGGGCCGACAACCCGCTGCGATACAAAGGGTTGGGGCTTCGAGCCATGGTAACGCAGAAACGGGCTTGCAGAAACGACTTATTGCGCGGCGGAAACTGAGAAGATTACAAGGTCCTGAGCGGGATAGGTGAAAAGCGGGTCGTATGTCCGGCCTTTGAGTTTTTCGCCCAGTTTGCCGATGGCGGAGTCGCGGACAACGACAATGTGCTTCTGGGTGGGGACGCCGTCGCGGTCGTAGTCGTCAACGCGCTGATCGCGATAGAACGAGAGGCCATATTCGACATCGCGGCGGACGTCAAAGACGGCGACCGGTTCGCCGGGAGTGGTGATTTTGGCGAGGATTTGCGAGAGCGGGCGGGCGGAGTAGGTCATGTCCACGAGCGCGATGTTGCGCTTGGTCCCGGAGGCGGCTGGAATGATCCAGAAGAACGGGCCGATGCCGAAGAGGAAGAGGAGCATGACGATCACGGGCGTCATGGTGGCGATGCGGAGGCGCTTGAGTCCGAAGCGGTAGACGACGATGAGGATGAAGATGGCGGCGGCGAAGCCGGTCAAAGCCCCGGCGATGATGGCGTTGGTTGGCGGAATGGCTTCAGGGTTCTGGAGATGCAGCGGCAGCAGCACGATGAACATGGTGAGGACGCCGGTGAGGATGGCGTGCAGGATGAGCAGCCAAGTCCTGAGTCCGCGGCCGCGCGCGCGCAGGCGGTTGAGGTAGTCGGCGGCCAGGATGGTGAGCGGCGGGATGGACGGCAGGATGTAGCCGGGAAGCTTGGAATCCGAGAAAGAGAAAAAGACGATGGGAATGAGCGCCCAGAGGACGAGAAACTCGGGGAAAGCGTCGCCGGGACGGAAGAGGCCGACGTAGCGGTTTTTGGCGCGGCGCACACTCCACTCGGCGATGGACTGCTTGATGGCGTCCACAAGCGCCGCGATAGCGATGACGGCCCACGGCGTGAGCGCGAGCGCCACGATGGGGATGTAGTACCAGAAATCCTGCTCGTGATGGAAGCGATTGGTGGCGAAGCGCTCGAGGTTGTGCTGGAGGAAAAATGTCTTGAAGAAGCTGGGGTTGCGGATTTGCACCTCAATGAACCAGGGCAGGACCATGGCGAGGTAGAGGGCGATTCCGGGCCACCAGATGGTGCGTCGAAAGATGGACCACTCGCGACGCAGCGCAGCGAAAATGATGAGGATAAAGAGCGCGAGGAAGGGCGCAACGGGGCCTTTGGCGAGGGTGGCCGCGCCTCCGAAGAAATACAGGTCGAAGAGCCAGAATTTGCTGTCGGTCTCGTACCAGGCGTACCAGCCGAGCATTCCGATGCAGAAGGGGGCGGCGAGCTGCATGTCCGTCGATGCGCCGCGCGCGAATGCGAAAATTCCGGCGCAGGAGGCGGTGATGAGCGCGGCATCGAGCTGGCCTCCGCGACGGAAGCGGCGGATGTGCAGGTAAATCATGACGACGAGGACGAAGGCGAAGCTGGCGGAGGGCAGGCGCGCGGTCCAGTCGTGGATTCCGAACTCGCGGAAGGAGAACATAGCGCGCCAATAATAGAGGGCGGGCTTCTCCAGCCAGGGCCTGCCCCACAACACGGGCGTGACAAAATCGTGGCGCCGGAGCATTTCGCGCGCGACCTGCGCGTAACGAGGCTCGTCTGCGCCGACCAGGCCGAGACCGGCCCCGCCAAAAATGGGGACGAGTCCGTAGAAGACAAAGAAGGCGGTGAGGATGAAGAGTGTCAGGGCCTCAAGCGCCGTTCCCAATGCTGGGAAGCGGGTTGTCAGCGTGGTGGGGTTATAGCGCAGCGTTTTGATTCTTGAAGGAATGCCCACGTCGTAAAAAGAGTTCCCGAATTAGGCTAACAGATTGGGGAAAGCAGCGAGTCAGCAGGTCAGCGAAAGAGCAGTCAGTAAAAAAGCGGGCAGCGGTAAGGCGGTCATGAAGTGGTTGCCTGTGAAACTGGCAGTCAAAGCCCGATTGCGTTAAAAACATCATCCGGCGCAAAGCTGACCGCTTGTCGCCGGCCCGTTCTATTGCTGGCTGCTGGCCGCTTTTTCGCTGGGCGCTGGTTGGGTGCATTCTCGGAGCGCGCGCAGGATGCAGTCGCTGGCGACGTGGAGAGGGCCGTCGAGGGTGCATCCGCTGGCGTGACTGTGGCCGCCTCCGCCAAAGCTTTCGGCGATGGTCGCTACATTGATTGTGCCCTTGCTGCGCAGCGAGAGCCGGACGCGATGATCTCGCAGCTCGCGCATGAAGACGGCCACATCGACCCCGGCGATTCCGATGGCGTAGTTGACGAGGCCTTCGCAGTCTTCCTCGGCTGCGGACGCGAGAAGGACGTCCTCATAGGTGATCCACATCCAGGCAATGCGGCCCTTGCGGCGTAGGTTGGAGAGCGCTGCGCCAAGGAGCCGCATCTTCGATGTGGGGTTGGAGAAGTAGGTATGCTGCGCGATGCAGGCGGGATCGGCCCCGCAGCGGACCAGATCGGCCGCGACTTCAAAGGTACGGGCGTCGGTGCCGGCATAGCAGAAAGAGCCGGTATCGGTAAGGACGGCGGTGTAGAGGCAGGTGGCCATGGCGGGTGTGATGGGCACCTCGGCGAGCATGGCGAGTTCATAGACCATGGCGGCAACGGCGCAGGCGTCGTTCTCGATCCAGTTGACGTTGGCGAAGGCCTTGCCGCTGAAGTGATGGTCGATGTTGATGGTGAAGCGACCGTCAAGTCCGGCGAGGCCGGTGCGCTCGACGCCGTCACATTCGAGCAGGATGACGGTGTCATAGTGGCCATCGACGTGGTCGGTCTGGCGGATGGCTTCTACGCCGGGAAGGCTGCGGTAGATGAGCGGGACGGGATCGCGCGAGACCATGTCGGCGTGTTTGCCGAGGTGCTGAAGCATTATGCCGCAGGCCAGGATGGAGCCGACCGCGTCTCCGTCTGGCCGGGCGTGCGCGGCCACAAGAAACCGGCGGCCACGCTCGATGGCATCGAGGACTGCGCGGATTTCATTGGGCTTCTGCATGGTTTCGGGTCAGGTGTGGGATTTTTCCTTTTGGCGATTGCGGCGGCGGCCCAGCAGTTCGTCGATACGGGCCTTCATCTTCTCTGAACGGTCGAGGTGGAAGACGAGGTCTGGAATGTGGCGCACGCCCATGCGGTCATGCAGTTCGTGGCGGATATATCCACGGGCAGCCATGAGTCCATCGAGGGTGTCGTTTTCCTCATTCTCACCGCCATCAACGGCAACGTACACGGCTGCGGATTTTCCGCCGGGGTTGAGCAGCACCTGCGTGACGTAGGCGAAGCTGATGCGGGGATCGGAGAGCTCTCCCTCGATCATGGTGCTGATTTCCTCGCGCAGCGTTTCGGCAACGCGGTCTCGATGATGCTGACGTGCCCTGGATTCCGGCATCCCTATTTTCCTGGATTGAACTTATGAGGATACCAGAGGTGGCGAGGAAGCGGGCGGCTAAAAAACGGGTAGCTGGTGGAGCGGGTAGCGAAAATGCGGTTGTCGGAAAATATCCAAGTCAGTGTCAATTTTCGCGCCTATTGCCTCCCGTTTCTTTGCTACCCGGGTCTAGCCTCCCGCCTTTCAGCCCTCTTCTACAAACTGCCACCAGATGTCGGCGATACGCGCGCCGAGGTCTTCGACAATTCGGTTGGCGGCATTTTCGACTTGCTGCATTTGTCCGGAGAGGTAGACGCGTGAAGCGGAGACGGCGGCGATGCCGATGGTGGCGGATTGCCAAGTGACGGCTTCATCGAGTTCGGCGACAGATATGTTGAAGCCGTGCGCGAGCCTTTCCTTGAGGCTGCGGACGATTTGGCGTCGGTCCTTGAGCGAGTGCGCTTGCTCGATGCGCAACTCGATGGTCATGGAGGCAATGGGCATGATGTTTATGGTAGCTGCACAGGCGAACTCGATGAAAAGTCAGCGCTGGTTGATGGCGGTCACGGTGTCGCTGTTTTCATTCGCGGAAGGATTGACGCCGAAGGCCCAGACGTCCGTATTCACGTCTTTCGGGGAGAGTATCTCCACGAGAGCGTATTGGCCGACAAGCATGGGAGACCTCGGCGTGATCTTCATCCAATAGCCGCCAGGAAGGACTTGCTTTTCGGTCTCGATCACGTTTGTGGGAGTGGGGCCGGCGAGGACGGCGTCCATGTCGCCGGCGGTCGCGGTGCGCTCATTCTTGCCGACCTTGAGCGCCAGGATCACATAGCGGCTGTCCGGCGAACTGTGCGCGTGTTTATCGTCGGGGACCGAGCTTAGGCCGTGCGTGTCCACGGTCATTGGGGCGCTGAGCTGCGCGGGTTCGGGCGCACCCTTGGGCGGCTTTGGCCGGTCGAGGCTCATGTAAAAGACGGGCTGGTTGACGTGCAGCTCAACCTGCGCCTTATAGCCATCAATTTGAAGCAGTTCATGGGAGCCACGCTCAGAGCCAAGGTCGTAGGGTTTTACGCTGTGCTGGTAGGCGCGGTTCAGGTCGCCATTGGACTGCGTGACGTGGACCAATTCCGGCTGGCCATTGAAGGTGTCGAGCACCCAGAGGCCGCTTTCGTCGGGCAGACGCAGGCCGGGCGCGACGACGGGCATTCGCTGTAGCTCAGCCTCGCGGGCGGCGCGCTCCTCGGCGTCAATCTTTGCCGCTTCCACCTGACCGGGGTCGTTGGGATTTGTGACCACGACGGGGGCCTTGCGGTCTGACTCATGCGCGAGCTTCCACTCGGCTGTGGCCTTCCAGTCAACCAGTTCTTTCGGGATTTCTTCCCAGTCTTCGCGTTCGGCGCTGAAGAAGCGGACGCGGTCGCCCTTGATCTGGTACTTGGTGATGATCTGGTAGCTGCCGTCTTTCATAATGAGGCGTTGTCCGGCGGCCTGCGCGCGCAGAGCCAAAGGCAGTGTCATCAAAACGAGCAATGCGGCCGCAACGGTACAAAAGCGCTTCATTTCACGTCTCATTCTCTACATAGATAGACGCCAAAGCGGAAACGGCGTCTCACGCTGCTATGCTAAACGATAGAAGCCAAACGCAAGCCATGACGGGAAGTCCTGAAAAATTCGCGGCGAAACCGGCCAGCTCCGGGTTGGCGGGCGCGCGAACGGCGATGGCCGTACTTTGCGCCTGCATGGTGCTGTTTGCCGCCACGCTGCGTTTGGCGCACACCCACACGGCGGTCGAGCAGGAGTCCGGACGCTGCCAGATTTGCTCTTCCATCCACACTGCCGCGCCCACGGTGGCGACGCCTGTTCCGATCGTGCTGCACGCCGCGCCCGAGCCGTTGGCCGCGCCTGCGCCGGAAAATCCAGCAACACCCCGCACCACCATCCTTTCTGATCGAGCGCCGCCAACGCTGGCCTAAGCCTCCTCCATTTCGACAAAGGCCAGTTTTTCCGATCAGGAGTTTTCTTATGCACGCACTGCGACGCCTCGGCGCGCTCGCTTCTCTTGCCGCTTTTCTTTGCGCGTCAAATTTCATGCACGCTCAGGCCAAGGGCCTCGTAACTGGCACCGTTACTGATTCATCCGGGGCGGTGATTCCGGGGGCGTCGGTGAGCCTGCGCTCGGCGGCGGGACAAAGCCGGACGGCATCGGCAGGGCCAGCCGGCGGGTTTAGCTTCGGCGGCCTCGCATACGGCAGCTATACGCTGACGGTGAAGCAGCCTGGCTTTGAGGCCAACACACAGACTGTTTCGGTGGAGTCACCGGCGGCGATTTCCAAGACAGTCGCGCTTTCGATTGCGGCTGCCACACAAACCGTGACGGTGGCGGCCAGCGCGAATGACGTGCTGCAGAAGTCCGTGGT
>DASTXK010000373.1:0-6251 GCA_035765555.1 Acidobacteriaceae bacterium | reverse complement strand
TTCGATATTTCCCGAATTAATTTGTGGGGGCGGAACCAGTCAGTGACGCTGCGGACGGAGTATGGGTCACTGGAACAGGTGGCGACCACAATCTATTCTTTCCCGCATATTTTCAACCTCAAGTCCCTGGATTTTTCGCTGAGCGGCGGCTATACGAACGCGCAGGATGTGACGACGTATGCGGCGTCGCGGCTGGAGGGAACGGTGCGATTTACGCATCGGCTGAATTTGGCGAACACGCTGTTCTATCAGTTCACGTACCGCCGGGTGAAAGTTGACCCGAACAGCGTGCAGGTCGCTCCGAACGAGATTCCGCTGGTTTCAGAGCCGGTGCGCGTGGGCGGTCCGGGATTTACGTGGATACGCGACACGCGGCGGCCCAGTCCGCTGGACGCGACAGCCGGAACTTATACAAGTCTGGAAGAGTTTGCGACGGATAACGTGTTTGCTTCTGAAGCAAACTTCAACCGGCTTGACCTTAGCAATTCAAGTTACTACGACCTGGGAAAGCGTCATTTTATTCTGGGTCGCAACACGCGGTTCGGATTTGAGCGTGCCTTTGGGCAGGAGAAGTACGAATACATTCCATTGCCGGAAAGGCTTTATGCGGGCGGCGCGCAATCACTGCGGGCCTATTCGATCAACGCGGCCGGCCCACGCGATTCGCTGACGGGATTTCCGGTCGGGGGCGCGGGCGTGTTTGTGAACAGCGGGGAACTGCGGTTTCCAAATCCCACGCTTCCCTATGTTGGAACGTCGCTGGGGTTTGTGCTGTTCCACGATATGGGCAATGTGTTCAATAATTCGTCGGACATCTGGCGGAGCGCAATCAGAATCAAGCAGCCGCATAGCTGGACGTGCCGGGACCTGGACCCCGACCATCAAAAGGCCGTGACGCGGTCCTCCAGCACGAACAATACGGGCACTTGCGACTTCAATTACTTTACGCATGATGTAGGGCTTGGTCTGCGATACCACACGCCGATCGGGCCGATCCGCCTGGACTTCAGCTACACGCTGAATCCTCCTATCTTTCCGGTGATTGTCACATATGGCACGCACTCGGATGGGTCGCCGATTCTGCCGCATGTGGACCAGGCGCCGCACTTCAACTTTTTCTTCAGCATTGGGCAGGCGTTCTGATGAAGCGATGGCTTGCAGTCGCGATGGCCCTGGTGCTTTCGGGCGGAGCGGGGACTTTCGCGCAGACGAGCGCGTCGTCAACGGGCGCCGGGCAGTTTGTCACGTTAGACCATGTTGTGGCGGTCATTAACGGAGAGGTCCTGCTGGAAAGCGATGTGGAGGAGGAAATGCACTTCGCCGCGCTCGAGCCGTTCCAACCCCATGCGGGACGGGACACGAGGCAGGACGCGCTGCGGAGGCTGACCAGTCGCGTGCTGATTGTGCAACAGATGCGGCAGCAGAACCAGTTCAACGTGAAGGTCTCCGACGCCGATGTGGAGAAGTCGCTGAAGGAACTCCGGACGCATCTGCCGCAGTGCCTGAAATTTAAGTGCGAAACAGACGCGGGTTGGAAGGCATTTCTGAAAGCGAATGACCTGACCGATGCGGAAGTTCTGGACCACTGGAAGAAGCGGCTGACGATTCTGGACTTCATCAACGTGCGGTTCCGCGCCGGGATACGAACATCTCACCAGGACATTGAGGACTACTACAACAAATCGGTGGTGCCGGAATTTACGCGGCAGCATCAGACGGCGCCTCCGCTGAAAAACGTTTCATCGCGTATTCAGGAGGTGCTGTTACAGCAGCAGGTGAATGGGCTGCTGCGGGAATGGCTACAGAGCCTGCGCGAAGAGGGGAATGTGCAAATCGTGGACTCCTCGTATGCGACGGTGGAGAAGTCCTCCAAACCGGCGGAGGAGGACTGAGCCAGTGAGCGCCGCGCCCAATCCGAGCCCCGCACCCCAAACCAGAAACGGCTGGGAGAAACCCCGCTTCATCTGGCGAGTGGCGCTGGGCGTTGTGGT
The DNA here is from genome assembly GCA_035765555.1 of Acidobacteriaceae bacterium. GTDB lineage: Bacteria > Acidobacteriota > Terriglobia > Terriglobales > Acidobacteriaceae > Silvibacterium. Next base: position 4,260 of record DASTXK010000373.1, on the reverse strand, counting down.
CGTGGTGCTGCTGGTGATTCTGGGCGGAATCTGGTACATGAACACGCCGCAGTTCTCGCGCTTTGTTCGTGGCAAAGTCATCAGCCAGTTGGAACAGGCCACGGGCGGCCGCGTTCAGATGGGGCCGTTTCAGTGGAGCCTGCTGCATCTGGAGTTTACAGTCAACAACTTGACTATCCATGGGCTTGAGGGGCCGGGGCAGATCCCTTATCTGCATGTCGATCGGATTTATGTTCGCGCGAAAATCATTTCGTTGTTCGAGCGGAAGGTTGGGCTGAATTACCTTGAAGTCGATCGTCCGGTGTTCCACCTGATTATTTATCCCGATGGATCAACGAACCAGCCGCACCCGAAGGTGCGACGCACGAACAAGAAGCCTGTCATTAACACGATTTTCAATCTGGAAGTAAATGAGGCGCAGATTCGCAACGGAGTGGCAATTGTGAATCAGCGTGCGATTCCCTTCAATGCGTCGGGCAGACATCTGGGCGTGATTGTGAATTATGTTCCGGCGGTGGGGGAAAAAACTCCAGAGAAGTATGTTAGCAAGGTGCATCTGGAAGACCTGACTTTGCGGCGCGGCGAGGGTGGGGCGCTGCACTCGACCATAGATGCCGAAGTAGCGCTGAGGCACAACGAGGTTGTGCTGCAATCGATGAAGCTGCGGACCGGGGACTCGCTGCTCAGAATGGATGGCGCCGTCCGGAATTTTGCCGATCCCCACTGGAACCTGAATGTGACCGGCGGCCTCGCGCTCGAACAGGTCGAAGCCCTGGTGAACATTCCCGGAGTGCAGCGAGGGGAGGTGCGGCTTGACCTGAAGGGCGGCGGGAGCGGGGAGCAGTTCACTGTATCGGGCACAAGCCAGGCGCGCGGCCTGGCCTATCACGTGGGGTCGATCCATGTGACAGGGGTTCGCGCGGAGACCAGGCTGCGGTTGACGCAGGATGATCTGCAATTGTCTGACATGCGCGTGCTGTTGTTCGGCGGCGGATTTATTGATGGAGAAATGTCGATTCGGCACTGGAGAAACGCGGCGAAACCCGCGGCGGTGCCGAATCTGCCTCCCGCCACGACGCGCGCGATGCGGAAGGCCCGCGCGATTGTTTCAAGGCCGGAGTTGCAGCGGGGGAGCATTCGCGTGCAACTGCACAATCTGGCGCTTTCATCGATCATGGGGATCGTGGCCCCGTCGCGTTACAGCGAACTTGGCTTTGACACCGCCGTAAGCGGTGGCGCCAAAGTTGACTGGACGGGCAGCGCCATGGCCTTTACGACCAGCGCCGATATGACGCTGAGTCCGCCGGTGCAACTCACAGCGGGCCGGGTGCCGATGTATGGGACGATTGAGGCGCGCTACTCGAATGTGAAGGGCCTGGTGGACATCGATACTCTGGATGTCCATACGCCGGCATCGGATGTGAGGGTGACGGGGTCGCTGGGCGCGTATCCGATTACACGCGCGTCGAATTTGCAGGTTACGGTAAAGACGGCCGACCTGAGCGAGTTTGACCGCGCGCTGACCACGCTGGGTGTCTCATCGGGCGGCAAGACGGGACTGAAGGCGCTGCCAGCGGCTTTCCACGGCAAGGCCGATTTTACGGGGACGATTCAACAAAGCATTCTTAAGCCGGACGTGAATGGCCATGTGGGTGCGGCGGATGTCGATCTGACATTTTCAGCTCCGTCCAGTTTGGGATCGGCGAAAGCGGCGACGGGTGCCGCGCCGCAGGAGCGCACGATTCATCTGGATTCGGTGAGCGGGGATGCGGAGTATTCAAGTCAGCGGATATCCGTAGCGCAGGCAGTGCTGACGCATGGGCCCGCGAAGGTGCATCTTTCGGGCGAACTGGATGCGCATCAGATCTCCTCGAAACGCTATGAGTTTGATGAGCAGTCTGCGATACGCGCCGACGTAAGCGTGCGCGACGCGGCCGTGGCGGACCTGATGAAAATGGCGGGGAAGAGCGTTCCGGTGACGGGAACACTTGAACTGACTGCCCATGCGAGGGGGGCGCTCAATAACCTGAGCGGCGGCGGACACCTTTCCGTGCGAGGCGGAGCAGCGTATGGCGAGCCGTACAAGAGCCTGAATACGGATTTGCGTTTTGCGGGGCGGGACGTGAATGCCGCGAACCTTGTTCTGCTGGTCGATGGCGGCAGTGTGACGGGAAGCGGCGGATATGACCTGAAGACCAGGGTCTTCAATTTTCAAGCGCGGGGGGCGGGGTTCGACCTCGCGCGCATTCACCGGCTGCAGAGTAGCAAATATGATGTGGCAGGCGCGCTGACGTTCCAGACGCAGGGGAGCGGCACTGCGGAGGCTCCGAAGCTGCAAGCGAATCTGCACTTGACGGGGCTGCAGTTGAACGGCGCGAACGTGGGGTATGTTGACGCGGAGGCGCACACGCAGGGCCGGGCCCTGATGCTGAGTGCTCATGCGAATGTGACGCAATCGCAGTGGCAGGCGCAGGGGACAGTCCAACTCAGGGGCGATTACCAGACGCAGGCGAAGCTTACGCTGGCGAATCTGGATGTAGAGCCAATTTTGAAGGCGCTGAAAGTGGAGGGAGTTTCGGCCCATTCATCTATTGGAGCAACCGTGAATGTGAGCGGTCCGCTGCGCCATCCGCGCAAGATGGACGGCGAAGCCACGGTGGGGCAGTTCGGGGTCACGCTGGCCGGAGTCGCGTTGCGGAGCGACGGAGCCCTGCACGCGACCATGAAGGATGGGCTGCTGCGTATCGATCCGCTGCACATAACCGGCCAGGACACGGACCTGCGCGCGCACGGCGCGATCGGCGTGCTGACGGAGACCCATGGGCTGAATCTGCATGCCAGCGGAGCGGTGAACATGAAGCTGCTCCAGAGCCTGAACAGCGACATCAACTCGTCTGGCCGTGTGGACTTTAACGTGGATGCCGATGGCACCTTCACGCGGCCGGGGTTGAGCGGAGAGGTGAAGTTCAGTAACGTGGCTGTGGCCATGCTGACCTTGCCGAACGGGTTGAGCCAGATGAACGGGACCCTTACGTTCGACCAGGACCGGCTGGACATTAAGTCCCTGACGGCGAGAAGCGGCGGCGGCCAGTTAGATATAGGTGGCTTCGTCACGTATCAGCAGGGCTTCTATGCCGACCTGACGGCAACGGCCAAAGGGGTGAGGATCCGGTATCCGCAAGGCGTGAGTTCAATGGTGGACGCAAAGCTGCGGCTGCAAGGGACCCGGCAGGCGTCGCTGCTGAGCGGCAACGTTGAAGTTACGCGGTTCGCAATCAACAGCGCGCTGGACCTCGCGTCATTCAGTCCTTCGACCATGACGCCGGAACTGCCGTCGAACCCGAAGTCGCTCACCAGCCATGTGCGGCTGGATATTCATGTGGTCTCCGCGCCGCAGCTTGACTTTCAGAACTCCTATGCCAAACTGGCCGGCGATATCGACCTGCGAGTGCGGGGGACGATCGCGCAGCCGACCGTGCTCGGGCATATTTCCATCACCGAGGGCAGCGCCACTTTCGCCGGGACCAAATACGAATTGCAGCACGGCGATATTTACTTCTCGAACCCGGTGCGGATCAACCCAACGCTGGATTTGAGCGCGACGGCGCGCGTGCAGGACTACGACATTACGATTGGCCTGACGGGGACGGCCTCCAAGCCGGTTCCGACGTTCCGGTCGGAACCTCCGCTTTCGCAGCAGGACATATTCTCGCTGCTGGCCTTGGGCCGAACGCAGGAACAGCAGCGGATCTATTCCAATATGCAGTCGCAGGCGGGAGTGAATTCGACCGCGGACGCGCTGCTGGGTGGCGCCCTGAATGCCACGGTGAGCAGCCGGATTCAGAAGCTGTTCGGCGGCGGGACCGTGAGGATCGATCCCACGTTTGTGACGGGAACAGGCAACGCCACGGCGCGCATCACGGTGGAACAGCAGATTGGAAGATATGCCACCCTGACCTATGCGACCAACGTGAACTCGTCAGCGCAGCAGTTGATCCAGGCGCAGATCAACATTACCCGTAACCTGTCGGTGATCGCCGTGCGCGATGAGGCTGGGGTGTTCAGCCTATTATTCAAGCTGAGACGGCGGTACAGATAAACGAACTACTTGAGGCTGGCGGCTTCCTGCTCCGGGAGTGTGTAGGGAGTGAGGGCGGCGGGATACTTGTCCGGCTGCACGAGCCAGACGGTGCGGCCTTTGTAGTAGTGGATAAGGTCGAGGTTTTCCTCCGGACCCATATCGCGCGCCCAGATGACCTT